>CAXGXL010000252.1:0-5844 GCA_964013555.1 uncultured bacterium | reverse complement strand
TTCAAGTCTAGTCGAAAGAGCTCGCTCCTCAGAGCGTAATTGGCCGAGAAGTCGGGTGACGTCATCTAGGTACCGTGATTTCGCTCCAATTTTATCCTTTAGCTTTTTTTGGCTTAAGAGCTTCCAGGTTGCGCATGCGGATTGTTGCTGCTTTAGAGTTTCAAGTAGTGCCTGATGCTCGGTTAATTCTTGGCTTTGAATTTCTTTGTCACTTTGCTTAGCGGCAATGGCTTGGCGGGTAGCTGCTATTTTTGCATCGAGTCTGTCCAAGGTTTGTTGTGCTTGGCGATCAATGGAATCTAAAATGCCTAACCACAGGGCTTTTTCCTTTTCAGTTCTTTTATCCTCGGCGGCTTTAGCCTTCTGGTGTTCTTGGGCCCGTTCTTGAATCTTTAAATGGACCATTCGCCATTGAACAATGGCGTAAAGCCGGTCGATGTATTCGGTACCGCTTTTGTAATCCAGCCAGAGTCTCGGTGAGATTGTACTCGATTTTCCACCTTTTGAGCTTAGCGGACTTGGCGAAGTATGCTTGGATGCGGGGCTTGGTACCGGATAGGCTACAAGGGTGACTAAACCGAAGACTAGTGATGGGCGTAGGAGGGAAGTGAGGAGTCGGCGACCTGGAATAATATATCGAGTCATTAGGATAAGGTTAGCGCTCTTCAAATGAGTGTTCAAGAAAAAGTAAAAGAATACAGTGAACTCCCACATTAGGGGAGCTTTTAGCCTTCCAAGGCTTCAATCGAGTTATCGCGCGTGTTTTCGCTCTGAGTCAGGATAGCTTTGAGTAGATGGAGCTCTCTTTTTAAACTTCGAAAAAAGAGTGTTTTGATTTTACGATCCCCGGTTTTGGGCTTGGGTCGGCCCGGCTGGAAAAGTCTATTGAGTTTTCTTCTTGCATTAAAGAGGGCAGAGGATCGAATATTTAACGAGTAGAATCAGGGTAATAGCTCTAATCTAACACGAACTCGCCGGGGACCTGGCCCAGTGGAAATCTGAAGGAAACCTTGCCAAGGCTATTGGAGTTCAGCCAGTTGAGCGCGGTTCTAAAATGCAACCGGTGGATTTTCGCAACACCCCTTGGTCCGCTTCGATAATACCCCCATCTCAAATTAACCTTTTTTTCAATGCCATGGAGAATAGGGCAATGCAGCTCAATAAAATTAAAGATTCTTTGTCCCCCTCAACTTTACCCAATCCAACCGCCAATACCGGATCTCAGGAGGACCTTCCCTCCGTCAAGCTAAGTGCAGCTCGAATGCCCGTTGCAGTCCAACCAATCTCGACTGAGCGACAAGCGAAAGAAAATAGTTCTGGTGTCGCAAAAGAGCCAAGCGCGACGGTTGTGCCTCTTAGTCCCGAATGTTCGGCCCAAAAGTCAGAGGGGACCAAGATTCCCCAAATCGCTTGGGAAAAGTTGGAAAAAAATCGCCGTGCTGGCTTTCTGATTCCGACCAGTCAGGTAACTGTAGGCCTTCAGCTAGAAGAGAAACGTTATCAGACGACCGATCCTGAAATTCTAGAGGACGCTGACCGAAATGCTACATCTAAACGATTGGATGCGAACGGCTCTCTTCCCAATTGGACTGAATGTTTAGGGGTGGTCGAATTGGGTGTGCGACCTAAATTGGGTTTGACTCTGCCGGGGGTGCCAGGTGCTAAAATCGGTTTTGCGACCGATGGGCTTGTCCAATACCGCAGTTTGAAGCCGTACCCTGCTCCTAAGTCCGGCGAATTGTCCCAATCTTCACCTGAGGTGAGTCTTCCTACAACGGTCGAGTCGGCTTTGAAGCTTCCGCGGGGATCGGAGGTTGAAGTTAGAGGTCGTGGAACGGTCAAAGGTTCCCTTGGGGCCTTTGGGGGACCTAGTGCGGGCCTAACTGACGTTGTGTCTGCAGGGGCCAGTGCCTCTGTGGGGGTCGCAAGAAAGTATAGTGGGGAGTTGAGCTTACGCGTCAAGAAATTGGAAGGACGGTGTGTGCGTGTGGATATTGCCGATATCGATGAGGCTTCGACAAATATTGGCGCTCAGGTCAAAGCAGGACTTAGTATGGACGCAGCCACTAGGCGTCTTGGAGAGGGATTGTTGATTACGGCAGTTCGAAATGGCGCAACCAAAGATTTAGAGAAAATCGTAAAGGTCGTTAAGAATGCCAATTTAGCTGCGAAGCTCTCTTATGAGTCCGGCACTCAAGATAGAGACATTTATGCTATTGTTCTCGATCTTGGTAATCCAAAAGCGCGGTCGATATATGGAGAGCTTTGGGGCTTGGACACAACCAAGGCAGAAGAGCTTGCATCCCAACAAGGTACCGGTGTTTTTGTAGCGAAGGCGACAGACACCCAAGAAACAGAGACCTTCGATGCCAACGTTTCTTTTCTTGGAGAGAAATTGGTGCTGTACAAGGCCTTAGAGCAGGTGCGAACTGGTAATTTTCAAGGTGCTGATGGTAAGAAGCTTGTCTACTATGACGCCTCTTACGACCAAACATTTTCGAATGTAATCACTGGCTCGTCTGATATCAAGTGGCAGGCTGTATCGCTGGATGGGACCGAGCCAGGAAGTGCAAGCAAACCCTATTTTAGGATGAAATTCTCAGCAAACGACAAAGTGACCGAGCAACACGAGGTAGATTCTGTCTTTCGATTTGCTAAATCACTCAAATTGGATACCTCTTGTGGTGATTCTAAGCTGAATGAGGGAAGTTTATTGGGACGGTTGTGGAGAACGGGGGATGACACAAAGATCGATATCGATATTTACTTTACGCCTGCTGGAATCGAGAAGATTGATAAAGCTTCCAAGGCAACCACAGTGGTGGCTGCTCTTAGGGCGCTACAAGTTCTTGAGCCGCAATGTGCAGGGCTACCATTTGGTGATGCTAAAATTGGTTCTTATGCGTCCAGAACAGTTGCTCAATACGTTAGAAAAAAATCTGAAAATTCAATTTGGTCATTTTGGCCGTTTAACTCCACAAGCAAAATAGCTCAAGAGTACCTAAGCAAGACCGGAAGGGACATTGAGGTTGACGCCAGTGCTTTTACTAGAGCGATGGCGCTTGGAAGTCACATTGATGGTTTAGATGCCCGTCGAGGATCTAGAAAACTCACCGAGTTTTTCGCGGCCCTCGGAGAACAGAGGGGGTTCAACTATCAACTAGCGATCAGTACTTTGGCGAACTTGGCGGGAGAGAACGATACGTTAATTCACCAGTTTGAGGTCAAGGGACAAGAGGTATCGTTTAAGGCAAAGGATGAGGGAGCCCTCGAAGAAGTTACCCCGCAGAGAATGATGCGTACGGTGCGATCGAACGCTGCTTAGGAAGCGAAGGTTGAACAGACTTCTTGGTACCATGAACTATGGTAAACATGAAAAACGATTGGCCTAGAACAAGAGGATTTGTTGGCTTTTCCTTTGTGAAATATTCTTCCATCAAAAACAATAGCCGAACCGGCTGGTACAGAAAACTGCTTGGTTCCTAAATCTTTTGATTGTTCGGAGGTCCGCTTATGTGAGCCCAAAATAAATTCCGTGGCGCCATTTTGAGTATTCAGATCTACAAGTGGAATTAGAACGGTGTATTAAAATGGTGCAAATTGAACCATGGCGGAGTCGTCGTGGGTACTATCTTCTTTGGCGTGCCCTTGTATATTCGAAGTATCTCGATGCCACGGTCCATTCTCCGATTTGACGACCGAAGACAAAGCACCGGATAACTTTGTATAGCGTTCTTTGAGTAAGATCTTCATTAGCTTGGTCAGTGTTTCGTGGTCTTGGACTTTTGGATTTCTGAAGGCCCCCTCATTTATACCTATAGTAAATTCATGGCGGCCAGGTGCAACTCCAAGTACGTATCCCTTATCGGGGGTGACAACCTAATTGGTTAGTTTGCGCGACTCTTTGTCGAAGCATGTTATGTATTCGTAGGGAGTGTATTGTGCAGACTCTTCGATTGCCATCGCTTGGCGGTAGTTATTCTCAAAGGATATGCGAAAATCTGCAATCTCTTGGGGAGTAAAAATATCCGGAAGTATTGTGACTCCATCTCGTTCCAACTCTTGGGCCGCTTTTTCCAAGGTGACATTCTGAAGCGTTTTTATGGTCTTGTTGTGAGCACAGCGATAATTAATACTGCGGATCGGTTCCTTGAGGCATTGGGTCAGGGCCGGGCTGGTCTGGGCCTCCCTTTGGCTCGAGTTTCTTTTAGTTACATGGGAATCAACTTTGGGAAGCAGCTCGCACTTGACCACAGAGGGCTTAGGGGCCGAACGTCTGTCATCAGTCTTAGGCACTTGGAAGGTGGTGTTTTTTCAATGATGTAGGAAGGCTTACTAAAGTTTAGGAGTTTCATTGTCATTGCCTGCGTAAAATTAGAGTGAATGTTCAATGAGTATCGAGTCCCTTGCGCAGGTGGCGTCACTTAAGCGTACTGTGTACGATAAGCATGCCGTACTGAGACATGTGGGGGATCATCGTTGAGGGCGAGTCTTGGTAATTATTGACATTCGGTGGGAACCAAGTATCAGAGGCTCTATGAAAATAAGTGGTTTTACATTCTTAAGAAACGCTTCGAAGCTTTATTATCCAATTAAAGAATCCATACTTTCGTTGTTACCGTTGGTAGACGAATTTGTAATTGCGTTAGGCGATTGTGATCAAGAAGATGGAACTGAAGACCTTTTGGCTAGTATTGAGAGCGACAAGATAAGATTGGTTCGAACTGTTTGGGACACTATGAAGTACCCGCGCAATAGTGAATATGCCCACCAAACAGATATTGCCAAAAGAGAATGCACCGGAGACTGGCTCTTTTATTTACAGGGTGATGAGGTCATTCACGAAAAGGACTACCCCGTAATAAGAGCAGCGTGTGAACGATTCTTAGAGGATGACGGCGTAGAAGGGTTTGTTTTTGACTATTTTCATTTCTGGGGCGATTATGAGCATCATAATAATACTCATGCGATGTACCCCAAAGAGATACGCATCGTTCGGAATTTGGATGCAATTCATTCCTGGAAAGACGCGCAATCGTTTCGCTATCTCCCAAAATTCAAGGAGGAATGGACGAGCTATTTTGATAAGACGAACACTCGAAAGTTGAATGTTGTTCAACTGCCCGTTCATATCTATCATTATGGGGGTGTGCGCCCACCAGACTACATGGCGCGCAAGAATCGCTCATTCTTTACCTCGTATTATAGTGATGACCAACAAAGAGTTGCCAAGAGAGATTTCGGGGAACTCTTCGACTACGGCCCTTTAGACCGGATGCAACTATTTCACGGTTCTCATCCGAAAATTATGCGAGAGCGGATTGCCGATTTCGATTGGGGGCATATGCTGCAGTATTCCGGAAAGCCTCGGGAAGGCCGCCCATTGCATAAACATGAGAAGTTAAAATCGAAAATACTCACTTTTGTGGAGCAACGGCTTTTGGGCGGGGGCATTCGAATTGGTGGATTTCACAATTACCGGATTAGCAAGAGGTATTGAGAGAGTCTATGGAGTCTTAAGACTGGCCGTTTTGATTCGATTTTTTCTTTTTCTTAGCTTGCTTAGCCATGGCCATAGGATTGTTCCGGTTACCAAACTCATGATGAGGAAGAGGCCAATTAGGGCAATAAACAACTCACCAGGGCGCCCCAGAATAGCACCGGTGTGTAAATCAAAGACGAAGCGATTGAAGCTAAATTCCCGATTGTCTGTTTGTCCCACAATCGTTCCGTTTGGAGCTTGGTAGAGCGTTGTTGAGTAGGAATCACGAAACCTTATTCGGATCGGTTGTGCTGGCTTTTTGGGAAACGAAATATAAGCCACGTCTGCATTAATTTTTGTTT
>CAXGXL010000251.1:0-5852 GCA_964013555.1 uncultured bacterium | reverse complement strand
GATAAAGGCCCCCAGCGTTGGAATCGCTACAATCAAACCAAAAGCGGTCGTGTTCATCGCGATAGAAATCATACCGGTCAACATGGAAGTCTTTTGGTCCGGTGGAGCACTCGCAACAGCCTCAAACGCACCAATCAAACCAATAATGGTACCTAAAAGGCCCAATAGAGTAGCAATGTTTGCTACCTGCTGTAGTGTAGGCGTACGCTTGGTAATATTGGGAATCACCTCTAGAGTCGCTTCTTCAATAGCATTTGCAATTTCGATTTCACCCTTATTAGCCCGGGTTAATCCAGCCTTAATAACCTTTGGTAGAACCGCAGGAGAAGCTGCATTACAAAGCTTAATAGCTCGGTCGATATTATTAGCCATAACCAATTTTTGGATCTGAGCCATGAATTCATTGGCGTTCAAGTTATACTTGAAAAACAAGAAAATGAATCGCTCAACCATAATGGCGACGGCAATAATGGATACCACAGCAATGGGATGCATAAACGCCCCACCATCGGTGTAAAATTTAGCCATATCTGACAACATCTGCAAATCTCCTCAAAGGTCGGATTGGATTAATTCCCCAATTCTCGACGTACGTTAAAACGGCTTTTCCTCTACGGATCTAATAATTCTTGGAATAAAGCTGTGCTTCAATTCCAACCCTTCAAAATTCAAGCTGCTTCGTTGAAGTACGTAAAATGCCTGTGGCTTTTGAATCCGCCCCTCAACCTTAAATGCCTCCAACTTAATCACCTTTTGGCCACCCCTACTCCCTGCCAATGCACTACTACCACCACCTAATAATAGGAGAGGGATAATAATCGCAATAAGCATGGGTGTAGCAAGTAAATTGTGGAGACTTCTCATTCTGTCCCTATTCATCGATACTTAGTCGTCGACCATAGTCTAGGACTATCCCCGAATTGGAGAGCTGGGCAACCAAGAGAAGGATATCCTGCTCTGCTTATCCAATTTGGTCAACGGTTTTTAATTCTTTTTTTGCCTCAAAAAACCAATACCGAAAAAAAATGTAAAACTCACGTCAAAATAACCCCTTAGGGCCCAATCGCGCCCACTCATTTCGCGGAGAGCCTATTTAAGGGCTTGCGCCGTCTTTCGTTGCGCCCGCCGCCTCTTGCGCTCCAAACGCTTGCGTTCTCGCTCAATCAACTTACGAGCTAAGGCTATGTACTTTCCTAACTCCGGTTCCACCTTCGCCCTAAATCCCCCTAAGCTACTGTATCTACTAAGGTAATCTATGCTGAGTTGATATCGCACCAAGGGATTTTGCTTGCCAGGTAGCTCATTGTCCAAATAAAGAACGCCTAAATTAAATAAAGCAGCAGGGAATCCCTCCGACAATTCTAGACTCTTCAAATAAGATCGTTGCGCGTCCTCGTAACGCTGCTCGCCGCGATAGGCATTCCCTAAGTTAACCCAATACTCCGGACGCTGGGGCTCCAATTTGACAGCCTGCAGTAAAACCTCAATCGCGGCCAAATATGCCCCTACTTCGGTCTTAAGAACCCCCAAGTTATTTGCAATCGGCCCACTGCCTGGATTTGCCGCTACCGCTGCCTCAAAAGCACGAATAGCCTGGGCTTTCTTCGATTGAGCATTCAAAGCAAGCCCCAATTCATTATAAGCCGTCCCTAATCGCGGCTCTATTTCAATGACTTGAGTTAGGGCCATTTGTGCCAATTCCATTTTATTTTCACGCCTATAGACCATTCCTAATGCCAAAATAGCTCCAGCATGGCGCTCGTCCACTTGCAAGAGCGCAAGTCCCAACTCCCTTGCCTCCCCCAATTGCCCCGCCCGCGCTAGCAAGTGGGCTAAAGCAGCCTTGGCCTCCAGAGAATCGGGATGCTTCTTCAGCAACGCTCTCAAGCTCGACTCAGCGGAAGCTCGCTCTCCTCGCCTCTCTTCAATCGTTGCCAAAGCCACTGCTGCCTGGAAAAAATCCTTGTTGATACTCAAGACCTTATTAAACGCAATCTCGGCAGCTTCCAACTCTCCTTGCAGAAGATAAAGATTCCCTAAATTAAAGTGGGCAAGATGTCCTAGGCGTTCATCCACAAGAACCGACTCAAAATGCGATATCGCCAAACTCAGATTTCCATTCGAAGCAGCCCGCAATCCTGCAGCCATGTTCGAATCACTCGAAAGTTCAGCGTCCACCGAATTCGAACCGGATCTTTGCTCAGAGTGACTATTTAAATCGGCACCATCCGACTTCGCAACGGACCAAGTAAACCCGCAACCCTGACTAAACGCAATCAGGATACTCAACACACCAGGTCCAATCAGATTCTTGGATGTATTCACGGCACTCTCCCCTCTAACGAAGAGAATCTTTCAGCTCCGCCTCCTCCCCGAACCTCCTTTTCTCTCCCAACCAAGCCAGGATCCGGTGTGGTGTTAACCGCCTCACTTTTGTTCTCGGTTTGCTCACTTTGTTGCCTCGAAGAATCTCGGTCCAGACCCGACTTGCCTGAAGCAGTCTCTGAATTGACCAGTCCAAGAGTCTCAATTGCATTCGACTCCAAAAAGAACTTCGCATCCTTTTGTAGCGGCCACTCGGCCTTTCTTAATCTATTGAGTGCAACGAGGGTCTTTTTAGTCCATTGATTGGCTACTTGAAATTCCCTTGCTCTATTTATCGTCACCTCATAAGCCGCCACCGCTTTGTCCTCTATGGCCATGGCCTCCTCCTCCAGAAGTGCCACATATTCTTCACACACTTCCTCTACGGTCATATCCAAATCCCTTGCACTCGATCTAATTTCGTTGGGACACGGCGCATTAATGAACGTTTCTGCGACATTCTCGTAAAGAGCCCCTATGCGAAACAAGGAGGCCAAAGTCCAATCCAGCTGCTTAAATCGAAGAATTTCTCTATATGAAGTTTCAATTGTCTTTAACGCCTCTAGCTTCTTCAACAATCCTTTTTTCTGCGCCGCTGCACTGCCGTTAATTCGTAAATTGGCAAAACGCTTGAACCGTCGGTCCACAATATGAAACTGGGCCTCCGCGCCATAACGGACGGATTTCTCATCCTGACTCTTAGCAACCTCATTGACTGCTTTTCTGTAATAGCGCATCGCCTGCTGCTCCTGACCCATGCTCTCAAATGCCTTCGCTGTTCTCAGAAATGCTTCGGCAATTCGGTCTCGATGCGATTTCGTCGAGCCATATTTGGAGATAAAGTTTCGGTAGGTACTAACGACTCTTTTTGAGTCATTCATTTTCTCGTAGACCATTCCAGCCCGAAAACAAACGTTTGGAGCGTCTTCACGTTTGGGGAACATCTGACAATATCGTTGATACAACTTTGCGGAGGCCGCATATTGCTGAGTGTTTTCCAGAGCCAAAGCGGCATTATAGAGTGCATCCGGAGCACTTGCGCTCTTAGGATATACTTTGAGCAACCGCTTATAATTCACAATAGCCCTATCAAAATCAAAAAATCGCTCTGAGTTAAGTGCTAAGCGAAACAAAGCCGTGCCCGCCAGAGTGGACTTTGGATATTCTTTGATTAGTCGTTCATAAAGCTTTGAGGCTGAATCGTAGCGTCGAACCTTTTCGTAGCCCACGGCCGCGTTATTCAATGCTCGATCTGCAAACTCCGCACCGGGATTATCATCAACAAGTTTGAGGTACAACTCAGCGGCTTTCTCTGGCTCGCCTTTCTGCGCAAGGTGTTCAGCCCGTTTGAAAATCGCACCTTTCTGGAACTTCATCAACTCTCTTTCAAAATCACTTCCCTCAGAAACAAAAGCGGGTCTGCTCTCCAATAATTCACTCGCAAATTTCTCAACCGCCAGAAAGTTTTTCTCGCTAAGGTACGATTCGACTATCAGATTGGAAGCAAAAATGGCCGACTCGTTCTCAGGGAACCTCTCCAAAACATAGGAGAATCTTCTTCTAGCTTCATCGAAATGATTGTAAGCATAGTAAACTTCAGCAGCCTTATAGAGAACACCAGGAAGATTTTTATCCGATTCAGCAACATACTTTTGATAGGTATCCGATGCTGCAATAAAATTCATTCTCAATAAAGGAATCTCCTGAGGTTCTATACTCTCATCCACCTTTCGCTCACTGCTACCAAGAACCTTAAGTGGCTTAAGGTCCCCGCGCTCTACTGCAAATATCGACTCTTTCTCGTAAGACAAAACAACACTAAGTGCCGCATCCTTTCGGTATTTCCGGTCGTATTTCGCGTCTCGAACATTTACATACGCACTTGCTGCGTCCATAAAATTAGTCGAATAGTACAAACACTCCGCCAAATAAAACGTGAGTTCATAGAGGTTCTTATCATGTGGAGATCTATCCAAATACCCTTGGTATGCATTCGCCGCACTTTGGTAAGAATTCAATGCCCTCTCCAATTTTCCACCAGAGCGGTATTTTTGAGCTTGACTGTGATAAAAGAGAGCCGAATTGTACAAGGAACTAGAGATCATTTTTCTAGTCTTGACCAGAATTTCTTCGTCGTGTTGGTTCTTCTCATACCAATCAGACTCCTCACCATATTGCATGGTAAGCTCGGTTCTTGCCTGAGCAGCTTTTTCAAATTCCCGCCTCCGCTCAAAGGCATCGATCATCATGTTTTGCGCCACAGGTGCTTGAGGATGAGTGGGAAACTCCTTTTGTACCAGTTCAAATATCTCGAGAGCATTCACGTAACGAGTTTGGTCAAAATAGACTTCTGCTAAGGCCATTAAGATATCCCGTTTATACGGTCTATCACCAATGCGGCGAAAGAGAGAAATCAATGAATTCAGTCCGCCCCATTTTTCATCAGCATAGGAAATAGCAATGTACTTTATGGCCTCGGGCCGCAAATCCTGGCCCCGCTCGGCTCCGTCCTCTTTCGTAGAAACATTGAAATCAAGTAGCCTTAAGAAAGCATTGACAGCCTTCTGATATTCTTGGGGAGCTTTATCCGGGTGCGCTTGGCGGTAGTGCGTCCATGCAAGTTTGTAAAGTGCCTTATCAAAATACGGACTCTCCGAATCATCTAAGACCTCTCGAAAAGCAAGTTGCGCCTTGCTTAACTCGTTTCGCTCAAAATGATGGTTTCCAATTCTTGTCCATACTTCAGAGGCAAAGCGACTATCCGGCCTTGCCTCCAAGAGTTGCCTATAGATCTCAATAGCCTTATCACTTTCCCCCATCTCGCTTAGGCAATAGCCCCAAAGATAATATGCCCCATCAACCAGGTGGTAATTAGGAAATTCTTTCACCAATCTCCGCATCGTTTTAATACTGGGTTCGTAATCAAACTCAGGCGGGTCAGGCTCTTCTTTATCCGGTCGTTGCTCCCATTGCTCAATCTCGTTTTCGTAAGCGTTTCTCTCTCTCAGATAATCATCATAAGACTTTTCGAAATACAGCTCACTCAGACGAAACATCGCATCGGGTGTATACCCTTTTTTCGCGGGATAAGACTCAAGAAACTTCTCGAAGCGCTCAATCGCCTCGCTACGAATCTCACGCTGCTTCGCTTCAAGAAGCTTAACTTCGGATTCGTAGCCCTCCACTACAAGATTTCGCTCCCTACTGTAGTTGGTCTGCACCAGTGCTTGGACAACATCTTGATGTTCCGTCGCCTCTTTGGTCAAACGCAAAACAAGATTTTCGAGTTTCTTTAATTCCTTTTTTTCTTCTTCGCTATAAGGTACCTGCCCTTTCAAACCCGTAGCGCCCAGCGGAGATACCTTCGCGGGACTCTTCGACTCCTGGGCGAAAGCCAGGTTGCTCCAACAATTGAAGACCACACTTCCCCCAACAAGGCCTCCGATTAGAAGCACGAATGCGTTTCGATATTTCCTATCTTCCAAGTC
>CAXGXL010000250.1:0-5859 GCA_964013555.1 uncultured bacterium | reverse complement strand
TCGGCGGCGCGGTACCCAAGTGGTTAGGGAGCGGTCTGCAAAACCGTTACACGCCGGTTCGAATCCGGTCTGCGCCTCCAAACTTCTCTTATTCCAATCCTCCACAGCCGCCACGAGCAATAAGCGTAAAGCACACACTGCCTCGCCTTTGCGCAAAAAAAAAGCCGCTTAAAAGCGGCTTTTTTGGTCAAAAACTGATGACGTAATCAAAACGCTTCATCAAAAGAAACTTCGCCTTCGATCCCTGTCTGATAAGCCGACACCCTCCTCTCGAAGAAGTTCGCCAACTCCTGAACATCCTGCAATTCCATAAAGGAAAATGGATTTTTTGCACCAAATCGGGGTTTCATCCCTAAATTCCCTAACCTTTGATCGGCAGTGAACTCCAGGTACTCACGCATATCACGTGGTGACAGACCAGAAATGCCTTCGGCTAAGAGATCGTTGGCGAACACCATCTCACACTCGACGGCGTCCTCGAGCATTTCAACCACATTTCTATGAAATTCATCATCAAATAGCTCTGGGTTTTCAGAACGGACCGTATCGATCACCGCAAATGCGAAATTCATGTGGCAGCTTTCATCACGAAAGACCCAATTCGTCCCCGAGGCAAGCCCTTGAAAAAGGCCTTTGGACCTCAAAAAATAGACGTACGCAAAGGCACCGAAAAAGAAAAGTCCTTCAATGCACGCCGCGAAACATGTCAAATTAAGAAGAAACTTGCGCCGGTCCTCGAGGGTGTCTAGCTGACCTAGATCATCGATTGAATCCATCCACTTAAAACAAAATTCGGCTTTCTTACGAATTGACGGAATATTATGAATCGCCGCAAATGCCTGCTCACGTTCTTTGATGTCCGGGATATAGGTATCTAGGAGAGTGAGGTAGAACTCAACGTGTAGGGCTTCCTCGTAGAGCTGCCGTGAAAGGTAGAGTCGGGCTTCTGGTGCGTTAATGTGTTTGTATAGATTGAGCACCAAATTATTCGCCACAATGGAATCACCCGTAGCAAAGAAGGCTACCAGGCGATGGATAAGATGCCCTTCAGCGGGCGTCACCTTGTGGCGAAGATCCGTAAGGTCCGTCGAAAAATCAACCTCTTCTACGGTCCACGTGTTCTTGATGGCGTTCTTATACATATCATAGAATTCGGGGTACTTCATGGGTCGAAGTGTGAGGTTCAATCCTGGTTCTAACAACATCCTTTTCTCCTTCCTTCTATTGGCAAGCTTCACACGACTCGGGGTTTTCTAGCGAACACGCTAGCGCTTCTTCATCGGTATAAGCATCTGATGTGGTTTGGGTACTAATGGTGGCCTTCGCAATTTTCGTGGCCGGCCGGGACCGCAAATAATACGTAGTCTTTATTCCTTTTTTCCAGGCATAAGCGTACATCGAGGAAAGCTTACCTATGGTAGGCGATGCCATAAAAAGGTTCAGCGATTGGGCTTGGTCAATAAACGGCCCCCGCGCTGCCGCCATATCGATCAGCGCTTTTTGGGGTAATTCCCAGGCTGTCCGGTAAACCTCTTGGATCTCCTTGGGGATCTCTTCGATTCCCTGAATAGAGCCCTCGTTGATCTTAATTTTCTGGCGGATTTGCTCGGTCCACAGTCCACAGCCCTTAAGCTTATCGATCAGATAGTGGTTGATCTGTAAGAAATCACCGGACAAGGTCTCACGCTTAAAGAGATTCGACACTTGTGGCTCAACACATTCATAAACACCGGTAATACTGGCAATTGTCGCGGTAGGCGCTATTGCGATGGTCAACGAATTACGGACCCCATATTTTTGAATGTCAGCCCGCAGCTCATTCCAGCGTTGCATGTCCTCGACTTCCGTTCCCCATAACTCGAAGGGCAACACTCCTTGGGCCAATCGCGTATCGGCGAAGCTATCATGGGGGCCATGTTCCTTAGCGAGGGCGCAGGAGGTGCTCAGCGCCGCATACATGATTTCTTCTTGGATGCGCGCCGAGAGCGCCAGAGCCTTTGGAGAATCAAAGGGCAAGTCCATCTTAAAGAAAACATCTTGCAAGCCCATGACGCCAAGTCCTACGGGGCGCCAACGCGCGTTAGAACGAGCGGAACTCTCCGTGGGGTAGAAATTAATATCCACCACGCGGTCTAGATAGGTAACGGCCGTTCTTACCGTCTGATTGATAAGGTCAAAATCTATCCCCTCACCTTTAACGAAACGAGAGAGATTCAACGAACCTAAATTACAGACAGCCGTCTCGTTGTCCGATGTTACTTCGACGATCTCAGTGCAAAGATTCGATGAATGAACCACATTGCCGGCTTTACCGGTTTGGTTACTTTTCTTATTGCAAGAATCCTTAAAGGTCATCCAACCATTGCCGGTTTGCGCGAGAGTACGCATCATTCGGGCATAAAGGTCTCTTGCCTTCACTTGCTTAGCAAATAACTGGTCCGCTTCGGCTTTTTCGTACGCTGTCTCAAACTCATCGCCGAAAAGGTCGCACAAATCAGGCACGACTTTTGGGTCAAATAACGACCAAACACCATCACCCTCTACGCGCTTCATAAACAAATCGGGCACCCAATTGGCTAGATTGAGATTATGGGTTCGCCGGGCGTGGTCACCGGTATTATCACGGAGTTCTAAAAACGACTCAATGTCTGAATGCCACGTCTCAAGATAAACACAGCACGCACCTTTGCGCCGGCCGCCTTGATTAACAGCGCCTACCGAAGCATTGAGCGTATTCAAAAACGGAATGACCCCCGAAGATTGGCCGTTCGTTCCTCGGATAAGCGATCCCTCTCCCCGTATTCGGTGATAAGCGATGCCAATCCCACCAGCATGTTTTGAAAGCTGCGCAATTTCAGTATAGCGACCATAGATTGCTTCCAAGTCGTCCTGAGGAGAATCCAATAAGTAACAAGACGACATTTGGGGGTGCCGCGTTCCTGAATTGAAGAGCGTCGGTGAACTTGGCATGTACTGGAAAGAAGAGAGTATTTTGTAGAATTCGATGGCCTCGGTTGGCGACTTAGAAAGACCACAGGCTACGCGCATGAAAAAATACTGGGGTGTTTCGATTACTTTTCGTGTTTCCGGGTCCTTCAATAGATACCGGTCGTAGAGCGTTCTGAGGCCAAAGTATTGAAAGAGTTGGCTTCGAGTAGACTCTATCGCGTCGTTCAATTTGCGCTTATTGGCATGAATAAATTCATAGGTATTGCTGTTAATCAGGCCTTTTTCGACACCAAAACGAACGGATTGCGAAAATGCATGGATTTCTTGATTTGATACCTCTTTGTCGATGTAGGTATTCAGCAGGCGCGCCGCTAGATAAGAGTATTTCGGCTCTTCTGCCATCAGCGATGCAGCGGTTTGAATGGAAAGTTCATCGAGCTCCTGAGTTGTCGCCCCGTCGTAAAGCCCACTGATTGTTCGCGTCGCAACCCGGATTGCGTCGACATCCTCCAAGTTGGAGCAATTACGAGTGATAGCCCGTACGATTTTATTTAGGTCAACCGGTTCTAAGTCGCCATTTCTTTTTCGCACCTTCATGCGTGTACCCATTGCGGCTTGGTCGTCTTCAGACCCACCGTTTTTCAAGTTTGTTATTTCTTTTTTGCCATCCAAAACGGAATTTAAATCCGACATACTTTCTTTCCCTCCAAATATTTCCTTAGCCTCTAACGCCCCTAGGAACTGACGCACCTCACCACCGAGCATTAGCTAAATGCATCAGCAATAAAGACTAGCCCGAAGAACCGGCTTGCTGTTAATAATCTCCCCCAAACGTAAATAGCCCTGACCTGCGTTCCTTTGGTCAAAGTCCCAATCCCCAACGCGCATTCTTACTAGGATTGAACGTGCTATTACTGCCGTCGCTACTTGGCAATTCCTCAATTATCTTATTTCGCTATTCTTATTCTTACTAAGTTTTCCATCGGCATTAAGCGCTAGCTTTGCTTGCCAATCAACTTATTGAACTAATAGGCCACCGAGTTCCCTTTATCAACAGCTAGGTGAACCCTCCTTTCCTTCTTTTCCTATTTTGCGTAAACATTTACGTACAATTCTGATCAAGTGTAATCAGTGGCTCTGACAATTTCTCAGATTTAGTCTTGACCCTAGGAGAGAAAGCTTCCGAACGGTAAACAGGTCCCAAAACAAAACACAGAGCATCCAAGTTCCGTCACCAGAAAACACTCTGATATTAGTTATTTGCCACCATAGAGTTTGTAGTAGGCTTGCATTTTTTCTAGATGTTCGGCACCAACAATCGGATTTCCTTGGTTTAAGCGAGTCTCCAAGAACTCCAGAAGATCCATTAGGTTAACGATGGCTTTCGTGCGAAACCCGTAGTCTTGAGCCAGTTCGGTTAGCGCGGACTGTTCTCCCTGTCCTCGCTCCATTCGGTCCACCGAAACAACAAGTCCCACCACCTCTGTGTGTGGACACGCCTCGATGAGCGGCATGGTTTCTCGAATGGAAGTACCGGCGGTGGTGACATCCTCCACCAAAAGAATCTTGTAGCCCCCATCAGGGGCTGAACTATAATCGTCTCCTACGAGGCATCCACCCTCGCCATGCCCCTTCGTCTCTTTACGGTTGAAAGTGATCGAAAGGTTTCGCCCATGTCGTTGTTGCAATTGCGAAGCCGTGGTTACCACCAACGGTATCCCCTTGTAGGCTGGCCCGAAAAGATTATTGACACTGCCACCAAAGGCTTCATCGATTGCGTCGGCATAAAAAGCACCGAGTTCAAGTAATTGATTGCCAAAGCGATAGCGCCCCGTATTCAAAAAATACGGTGTGTTTCTACCGCTTTTCGTAACAAAATCACCAAAAGTCAAAACATTGGACCGCAGCATGAATTCAATAAATGCTTTTTTTTGCTCACGGGACATCCCACAAACCTCCATTATTCCTTAGCTACGCCCGGTTATCTATACTCAACCAACCCGAACCATCAAAGACAATTCTCGAGGGAGACGTGACAAAACGATGGTCTGTGGCCGAAAAGCCAAGCCCTTCCCCTTCCAAAGTGGCGTACTCCCGGTCCCACGGCAAAACAATCGATGTATCGGTACCAGTTTTGCTTATCTTGGGCATAATTGCGAATGGGGTCTGCTTATTCGCAAAAGCGAAGAGGTCTTTTTGGGTTTGAAAAAGGCTTATGTCCTCGAGAGTTCTTAATGTCGGCGGAGGTAAAAAGATAGATCCGTCTCGCTGGGCCTGAAGTGCAGCTACCGGAGTCATCCACCGGGTTTCGGTGATTTCCCGGCCATCCGCCGAAGGGCTTTGCCCCGAGGGCAGCTTGGCTACAAAAAAACGGGTGTCGAACCGGCGTTTCTCTGCCGACGGGGTTATCCAATGAGCCCAATATCCCAGATTCTGGGCATTTAATTGAAGGCTTTCTTTTCGAAGTAGCTCCTCAAAACTCTCATGGCCGCCGGCTACGGCTTCCCGATTCTTTATCAATTGACCCCAATGACGTTCATCCCCTTCATCAGCAGGCTCTGCCGCTGAAGTAGCAAGAAGGACCCCGGCTTCTTCAAAGAGCTCTCGACATGCAGCCACCACCAAGCCAATCTGAGTCGGGGGGGGCATGGGCCGCCCCGGAGTGGCCTGCAGGCGAGAGGCCAAAGTCGCGACATTGGGATGCATAACCTCGTCCTTCATGTCCAAATCAGCAGGGTCTAACTTGCCTCCTGGAAAGACATATGCACCGGCCATAAAGCCGCTGCGTCGATGTCGCTTAACAAGAAAGACCTCAATATTTCGGGAACCTCCTCTCGTTAGAACTACAGTCGCAGCCTCCTCGGCAACCAAGTAACCTTCACCAGCCATTATCCCAGCCTCGCTCCTTTA
>CAXGXL010000249.1:0-5890 GCA_964013555.1 uncultured bacterium | reverse complement strand
CAATTCACCGAAATTATCAAACCCATTGTAGGCCAACCAATCTCTGGAAATGGGCGCATAACGCATGTATTCAGGAATTCCGAAAGCCTCAATCAGATTCATCGCCTGTGGAGCCACTTCTTTGGCCAGCTTACGCCCCACTTTGGGAACTTCTTTTCCGAAACTCGGTGCAAGAACTCCCTCAGACACATACCAACCTAAATCCTGCTCTAACCAATCCATTGCGGCGAGAGAAAATAGAGTTGAAAGAATAGGCCGAAGACTCGAATCGCAAGTTTTCAGGGTATTCATGCAGCACTCAAAAGTTAGCCGCTCAGCATACGCTTGCGCTAATCCTTGAACCAAATCAGATTCTTCAAGCATCCAGATCTCAAAAAGCTCCTTACCTTTTCTCTTACCATTTTTAAGGTTCAGAGCTAACTCTGCCAGGCGCCTTGACTCACGAACCCTTAGCAAGCGTAGAATAAACTCGTGGTCTTCTAAATTCCCAGTAAGTGTGCGGTCGAGAACTCTTCTAGCTTGTGAAGGCAAGAAACCAGTCACCATCTCTCGGGCAATCTTCTTTTTGTCTGCCTTGGTTAGTAGCTCTTTTGCCACCTTTTGCATCAGAACTCGGTTGTCCCCTTCGGCCGTAATTCCCGCATGAGCGCCAACAATTCCCTCTCCTAATCTATTGGCCGCCAAAAAACCTTGGCCCCCGCAGCGCTCACGGCAAGTCGTCGCCGTCACCTCTGCATTCCACGAAATGAGAGTCTTCATTATGCAACAGAGCAAGAGAACATCAGTATGGTTTTCAGAATTGAGATTAACGTATTGGTCTTTCGCATAGTTCAATGCCATATTGTAAGCGTAGGTCTTAGCTAACAACGGTAAAATAGCTCGCTGTTGCAATTGATACTCCATAATGGGTGTATCACTTTTTCCATCGGGTCCCACAGCTAAGCGAGAGCTTGCGTAGCGAATCGCCGTATTCAACGTAACCTTCGTGCTCCCCAATGTCATCGATGCAATGCAAAGCCGACCACTCAAAAGTTGATCTGCTAAGCTTAAAAATCGGCCTCGTTTACTTGTAATCGCGCTTTGAAAAGACCCATCCGGTGTGAGAGTTGACGTCGAATCAAGCATAAAATCAAGGGGAATGCGCACATTCTCAAAACCAATACTTGCATTATCGACGCCATTGACCCCAATCTTGTATCCCATATCCCAAACGGTTACCCCCGGCATCACCTTCATATTCTTGTCTCGTATTGGAACCAAGAATCCATGAATACCTTCGTCATTTCCATCATTGAGTAAGCGAGCAAAAACCACCACATAATGGGCATGAACCGCACCATTGGTTATCCAATACTTGCGGGCCATGGTGTTGGGAGTATTAATTATGAACTCTTTTGAACTCTTATCGTAGGTTGCGGTAGTCAACATCTCCACCGCATTGTTTCCGTAACCAAGTTCAGTGAGCCCAAAGCAACCTACGGATTTCAAATTGTCGATATCCTCCACCAAAAGCTTATGATGTCTCTCAGTCCCAAGCTTAAGAACGGTTCCACCAAACAAATTGAATTGTACCGTCATCTTCGTGGCGGCAGCCCCATCCATCATGCCTACGGCTTCATGCACAGAGAAGATACGATGCGGATTATCACGAAAGTTCAGCACCGAAATCAGTTTCTTGTCGCAAATCGCCTGCAATCTCTGTAGCGCGATATCACGCTCTTCTTCCAAAGACACGTTGTACCGAGGTACGAAGATTTCGTCTTTGAAAAGTTCACGAAGCTCTGCACGAGTCTCGTGATTGTCATACTCCAACAAATGTTGCATCGCACCAATATCAAACGTTGGCGCAGTTTTAGGACGCTCCATATCTAGGTTCTCTCTTACGGCTTCCATTTAGGCTCTCATCTCGTATAAATCTTTAGCTGCATGAACGGTATTCCAAATGCGGTCAAAGCGTTCGGCATCTGCTATCGGCTTTTTGATCATCGATTGAAATAGTTCTTCTTGAGCGTCACTAAGTTCGAAATTTAGAATCATTTGTAGCGACGCCTCCGAAAAATCTCGAATCATGAACCCGAAAATCTCGTTCATTAAGTCATCATCGACGTCATAAATCTTACTGTTCTCCAGAATAAGCTGCGCATAAGCTATCAAAGTAAAGAGTTCTCCAGCTGCCAACATAAAATCGACATTCTTTGCCTGCGCCGGCGACGGTGGTGCGTTCATCAGAGTTTTCCGAAAGAGTTGCGCTTGTTCTTTAAAGCGCAACACATTCTTCAGCTCAAAGCCCTCGTAAGCCAAACTAAAGTCTGGAAACTTAATTTGACCCAATCCACCTGATGTTTGATTGAATAAGAACCCATCGTTATTTGGCTGATTCATACGAGGTACCTGAGGGTATTCAATATTTTTAAAGAAATAATTCTCGATGAACTTCACCACGAGAGCCATATTGACATGAACAGTCCCCTCTAGCTTGGGGAGCATCCCGATATCACGAATGGCCATCTCAAAATAGGTATCCTGCTCAAACCCCTTTGCCGCAATAATATCATGAAGCATGCCTACAACCGCTTCGCCTTGTTCGGTTACTTTCATTTTCATTATAGGATTAAAGAGCAAGTATCGGCGGTCTTCAGGCGATGCTACTCGCATATAATCAGCCGCTCGAAGCCCAAATAATTTCATCGCCGTCAAGCGAGCATACGCCTCGGTGAATAGCTTCTTTACATGTGGAAAATCAGTTACAAATTGACCGTAGAGTTGTCGATTTGCGGCATGCTTGATTGCTTCATAGAAACAATGTGTAGCAATTCCAATTGAAGCAAAGCCTAGCTCATATTTCCCAATATTGACGGTATTGAGCGCCGTATTCCATGCCTCTTTCCCCGAAACAAGAATATCCTCCTCCGTAATAGGGTAATTGTGCAAAGCAAATTCAGAAACAAAAGCTTGCCGTACACCGGATGTGGAAATTTTCTTGACGCACTCGTAATTTGGGTGATTGGACTGAACAACAAAGAAAACGTATTCTCCAGTGTCCCCTAGCTTACCGAATGTGGAAACAAGCCCCGCCTTATTTCCATTTCCAATGTAATACTTAGACCCGTTCGCTAGATACGTACCATCCGATTGCTTGGTAAGAACCATGTCGGTCGAATAAATATCTGCCCCATGATGCTTTTCAGAAAGCCCAAAAGCAAAAACCGCCCCCTCTTGTAACAAAGCTGCCGCTCGCTTCTTCACAACTTCATTATCGCTCATCCAAATCGGACCAAGCCCCAAAATAGAAACCTGCCATGTGTACCAATAACAAAGTCCATAAAACCCAAGAATTTCATTGAACTCACTGATTCGCCACATATCCCAACGGGATCCGTCAGCCCCGTACCCTTGTGGCGTAAGCAGTGTCGCAAAAACCTGCTCTTCTTTTACAAACTGAATAAAGTCATCGTACCAAAGAGCCGATTGGTCGTCCGCTTTAATTCTCCCAAGGCCCTTCGATTCAAAAAAGGCGATGGTTTTTTCAGCAAGCACCCGTGATTGCTCGTCATTGTGCTCTCGCCTGTAGTTAGAGGGGTTCAATAGTAACATGTGATCTCCTGGACTGTTCAAAGACCCTGAATAAGGATTTCTATAGAAAACTTCAAGTCATCCCGAAATCCGCTGCATCGGGGGCTGGACAGCTAAAAGAACTCGGAATTATTCATGATTTTAACCATACCGATGTAGCCACGGTGCAAGTATTCTAGAGTTTCTGAATATTCTCTTGAGCCAGTGGCCCACTCTTTCTATGAAACAATATGGTTCCTCCTCCGCGCAAAACTCATCCCGATGGTTCTAACGCCCAATCCGCGACCGGCGAGGGCAAAGACGAAGGCAACGCCCCCCCAAAAAAAACGCTCCACAGAAAACTGCCCATTTGGGTGCAAATTGGAGGGCTTGTGCTGGTCGTAGCAATCCTCCGGGTCGGTTATCATTTCGTAACGAAAGTGGGGACAACCCCGCAAATCGTATGCCCCCCAGAAGCAAGCGTCGTTGGTGCAGCCCCCCCCTTCGGCATTAAGCAGTACTGCGTTTTAGACGGTAACAAAAAGCACGGCCCCTCCAAAACGTGGTGGACCAACGGTGAAGCGCGTAGCGAAACCAATTACAAGCATGATAAAAAGCACGGACTCTCCAGGCGGTGGCACAAAAATGCCACCATGAGTGCTCAAGGCGAATATGCCAACGGGGTAAAACAAGGGATCTGGAGCGAATGGAACCCAAAAGGACAGCTGACTATCACCACCACTTTTCAAGACGGCTACATGCACGGCCCCCGCTACCTTTACGATACGAAAGGAAACGTAAAAGAACAACTGAACTACGCTGCGGGCGTACTAGTTGAAGCCCCCGAACAAAGGGGCGAACCAAGGAAGCCCGCCGCTGAACCGAATGATTGACCTATACCTGGAGCGCCGCTAATCGCTCTTGTTGACGCTTATCAATTTGATCAAGAGTATCCCGAGGAACAGCCTCAATGAGTCTGCGCGTATAAGCTTGTTTTGGCTTGGCATAGATAGATTCGGATGGGCCAAACTCCAAGAATTTTCCCTCGTTCATCACTGCCATCATGTCCGACATGAATTTGACCACGCTTAAATCATGGCTAATGAAGATAAAGGTTAAGCCGCGGGCCGCTTGAAGCTCTTTCAAGAGATTGAGGACCTGAGCTTGCACAGATACATCGAGAGCCGAAACAGACTCATCACAAATCAATAATCTCGGCTCCACTGCGAGTGCTCGAGCGATGCAAATACGTTGCCGCTGACCACCAGAAAACTCATGGGGGTATCGCTCGAGCATCTTCGGATCAGCAAGACCGCACTCCGCTAGGAGCTCTCCGGCTCGTCGTACTCGCTCTTCCCGTGTCTCTCGAATATTATGGAGAACCATTGGCTCCATAAGTGTGGAGAGAATGGTCTTGCGTGGATTTAAAGAACTATAAGGATCTTGAAAAATGATCTGAAAATCTTTGCGCCGCTTTCGCAACTCGTCCCCACTTAACTCGTCCAATCTTGCGCCATCAAAAGTAACTGTTCCTCCATGAATTGGCTGCAACTGCATAATCGCTCGCCCAGCAGTGGTTTTGCCGCAACCTGACTCCCCCACAAGTCCCAGGGTCTGACCACGATAGACATCAAATGAAATACCATCCACCGCTCTAAAGTGGTCACTGGTCAGCCCCAAAACTCCTTTCTTAATGGGATAATATACTTTCAGATTCTTTACCTCGAGAAGAGGAGCCTCATCAGCTTTCGCAAAGGTTGTTGATTTCGGGTAGCTCGACTCTTCACTCGGATAACCAAGAGCCGCCAACTTGGAGAGTGGATACAAATACCGCCCTCTGCCCCTAGAGGTCAGAGCCTCCATACCTGCTTCATCCAACTCACGTTCCACAATGGTGTAACTGCCATCAGAATGCATCGTCGTATCCATATAGTCACCGACCGTGGGCAATCGACGCTTGTCGCTCTCCAACTGAGGACGACAAGCCAACAAACCCTTCGTATAGGGATGCTGTGGTTTCTCGAAAATACCTCGAACGTCACCGTACTCTACCAACTTGCCCCGATACATAACCGCAATATCGTCAGCGATTTCAGCGATGACTCCTAAATCATGGGTAATAAAGAGCATCGCCATGCCCCGCTCGTCTCGCAACTTCCTTAGCAAGTCGAGTATGCGAGCTTGAATTGTTACATCGAGGGCTGTTGTGGGTTCATCGGCAATTAATAACTTAGGGTTACAGGAAAGAGCCATTGCAATAACCACACGCTGTTTTTGGCCGCCCGACATCTCGTGGGGATACTTATCAATGCTGGCACGGGGATCTGGTATTCCCACT
>CAXGXL010000248.1:0-5903 GCA_964013555.1 uncultured bacterium | reverse complement strand
GCGCGCCGCAGTCCAGTATTGATTTCGAAACTGTTATCAAGGTTCGGGTCGTTGATGAGCCCCTTCCAGCCCACGGTGGTCCGCGGCTTCTCAAAATAAACCCTCATCACAATGACCAGATCTTCAGCGAATCGCTTGATTTGGGACTGCAACTTGGTTCCGTACTCTAGTGCAGCGCCTGTATCGTGAATAGAACAGGGCCCAACAACCACCAAAAGTCGGTCATCCTCTCCATGCAAAATAGAAGCTATTCCCATTCGAGTCGCACTGACTAATTCTGAGCACTTTTCCGAAATAGGATATTCCTCGATCAAAATTGCTGGGGGAAGAAGGGGGCGAAGTCTCTGAATCCGAAGATTGTCGGTCGTATACATTATTTGCCCAATTCCGACGCCCTTACAAAGGTGCCTCGTGTTTCATCTTTGCGAACCCCGGGAAACGGTAGCACCCTGTTGTGCATCGCAACGTAAATACCCGGCTGCACCAACTGAACGGCCAAGAGAGCCTCTACCAAATTCTGCAAAGCGTCCGTTTGCCGCAGCTCCCACGGACGCATAGCCCCCGTCAAAACCACTGGAATTACCGGCGTATTTAACTCATCAAAAAGTACCTCACCGGTTAGTGCAAGTCGATCGGTCCCATGAACAATCACAATGCCATCAAATCGCTCCATATGCTCACGCACTCTAGCAGCAATCTCAAAATGATCCTCCTCACTCATTTCCAAGCTATCTTTGTTCATCAAGGGAAGCCGCTCTATCTCGACTCCATTGAGCTGGATAGATGCTAGCATGACGTCCAGTACACTTACCTGATTAGAGAGAATTCCCTTCAACTCATCGTAGGTTTTCTCGATAGTGCCACCGGTGGTTACCAAAAGAATCCTTGAACGTCCCATTGAAGCAACGATAAACCGGAAACCCTGTCATGTCTACGGTTCATTAGGCGCTCAGACTGATTTATCAAGAGGTTGAGCCGATTGGCACTTGCCAAACCCGAGGTGCTCCACCTAAGAAAGGGAGTGAGTAGTTTCGAGCAAACTCATCGTAAGAGGAGCAATTCGTGATAGTACAGTGTTTCACCGTAGGCATGTTTCAAGTAAATACCTACCTCATCTCTGATCCTGAAACCGGCGAAAGTGCCATTGTCGATACCGGAGAAACCGATGAGTTGGTCCAACGCTTAAAAGCTCTCTCCCCCTCACCTAACATCAAGATGATTCTGCTTACCCACACCCACTTGGACCATGCCGGAGCACTAAGCTTCTTGCAGGCCGAATGGGATGTTCCCACTTACATGCCAGCCGCTGATCGCCCTCTCTTCGAAACCCTCCCCCAACAAGGTACAATGTTTGGCATGCCCCATCTGGACAGACCATGCGGCCGAATAGACCATGAGGTTCATGATGGGCACGAGGTTCAATTGGGCAAAACCACTCTACGGTTTCTCTCCACCCCAGGTCATACGCCCGGTCAAGGATGTTGGTTCGATGACACTGATATACTTGTCGGCGACACCCTATTTGCGGGAAGTATCGGCCGAACGGATTTCCCCCTGAGCGATCCTCAACTCATGGTGGAAAGCTTACGGAGATTAACTTCACTGCCGGGCGAGCTCCGCGTGCACAGCGGGCATGGCCCCATGACGACCATCGGCCACGAGCTAATTCACAACCCATTTCTGGGCTACATTCGAAAAGAACGGGGAATCGATGGAGAACCCGGCTTTCCTTGGACAGTCGGTACCTAACCCAACATGTTTCATAATGAGACTCCCCCCCTCCCAAGATTCACCAGCAAGGCCGTCGAACAACAAGTTTTTGCGTATTTCGAGTACAACAAGCACCTTAGCAAATGGTTAAATTAACTCCCAACTAAGTATTGAAGACCCTCTACACCCCTAAATTTATTAATATTTTCAAACAACTTGCGTTCTTTATGAAGTGTCGGGGGCACCTAAGAGTAGGTTTCTCTGTGAGGCTCCCCAAGCAAGGATGTTGTAGCGACCTCCGGCCGGTGCTACGGTCAGACATCTATATTTAAGTACGGAGGACCTATGTCAGAGCTGCTCACCAAGCTTGCATCCTTTCAAAACGTTGAAGAATTTCGCGAACAACATTGGACCGGCACATTCGAAGACTATTTACAAATCGTAAAAAAGAATCCCGCCGTAACTCGCAATGCCTTTCAGCGAGTCTATGATATGATTCTCTCTTACGGACGAGAAGAATACGTCGACGCCAAAAAGAAATTGGTTCACTACCCTTTCTTCGACGACCCAGAAAACAACGGGCTCGACGGTATATATGGCTTGGATATTCCTCTGATGAGATTAATGAATGTCTTTAAGAGTGCGGCCCTGGCATACGGAACAGAAAAACGGGTTATCCTTTTACACGGTCCAGTCGGAAGCTCCAAATCAACCATCGCTAGGCTGATCAAAAAGGGCCTCGAAGCGTATTCAAAGAAAGCCGAAGGCGCTCTTTATACCTACGATTGGGTCGACCTTCCATTTGAGCATGAAGACACACTCCCGTCTCCCATCAATGGCGAACCACTCCATCTTATCCCACTCGAATGGAGAAAGCAGGCGCTCGAAGGGGTTGGGATCGATCCTAAGTCAGTTAATATTAAGGGTGAGCTAAACCCGGCATGCCGCTTTGTTCTCCAGAAGTTGCTCGAAACATACGAAGGTGATTTTGGTAAAGTTATTAAGCATATTCGAGTTCGCCGTCTCATCCTCTCGGAAAAAGACAGAGTCGGGATAGGAACATTTCAACCAAAAGACGAAAAGAACCAAGACTCCACAGAACTCACCGGTGACATAAACTATCGAAAAATTGCGGTTTACGGATCGGAGTCCGATCCACGAGCCTTCAATTTCGACGGTGAATTTCAGGTTGCCAACCGGGGTATTATCGAATTCATTGAGATCCTTAAATTGGATGTAGCCTTTCTTTACGACCTTCTAGGTGCTTCTCAAGAACACAAGATAAAACCCAAGAAATTTGCTCTAACTGATATTGACGAAGTCATCATTGGCCACACCAATGAAGCCGAATACAAAAAACTTGTAAACAATGAGTTCATGGAAGCTCTACGTGACAGAACCGTCAAAATCGACATTCCCTACATCACCAGGCTCTCCGAAGAACAAAAGATCTACGAAAAGAGCTTTAACGAGGATCGAGTCCGGGGAATCCACATTGCACCGCACACCCTGGAAATTGCAGCAATGTGGGCGGTTGCAACGCGGCTTGAGGATCCCAAAAAAGCGAATCTAACCCTTCTCCAGAAACTCAAGCTCTATAATGGAAAAACCCTTCCGGGCTACACGGAGGATAGTGTTATTGAACTTCGTAAGGAGACCAAGGACGAGGGCATGCGAGGTATCAGCCCACGCTATATTCAAGATAAGATTTCAAATGCTCTCGTTTCCGACAAAGCAGAGGGTTCTATCAATCCCTTCTTACTCCTAAATGAATTGGAGTCTGGATTGACAAATCACTCCCTGGTAACTCGAGACGATGAAAGAAAACGATTTAAGGAGCTTATTTCCGTCGTAAAACAAGAATACGAAGACATCGTCAAAAGTGAAGTTCAGCGAGCTATCTCCGCCGATGAAGAAGCTCTCACCAAGCTCTGCGCCAACTATATTGATAACGTCAAAGCTTACACTCAAAAAGAGCGTGTAAAAAATAAATACACAGGTCAATTTGAAGAGCCTGATGAACGTTTAATGCGTTCCATTGAAGACAAGATTGAAATTCCTGAAAGCCGAAAAGACGACTTTCGACGGGAAATTATGAATTACATCGGTGCATTGGCCGTAGAAGGAAAGAAGTTTGACTACCGCACCAATGAACGTCTGCATCGAGCTCTAGAACTAAAGTTGTTCGAGGACCAAAAGGACTCGATCAAGCTCAGTTCGCTGGTTTCCAATGTCATCGACAGAGAAACACAAGAGAAAATTGATGTCGTTAAACAAAGGATGATTCGAAACTACGGCTACGACGAAGTCTTCGCCACGGATGTTTTGAATTTCGTCGCTTCTATCTTCGCGCGCGGAGATGCGAAAGAATAGCAGAGATAAAAAGCGAGTACAAAGGGCGAACATCCGCCCTTTGTACTCGCCGACTGAGTCTTGGAAACTTAATGATTTCTAGCCAAGATATCGATTAGGTCCATCTTAGTAATTAGCGCAACCACCTTTCTGTCTTCATCCATTACCAAAGCCACCTCACCCCGCTCAAAAATCCGGGGCAGTTCGCTTGACGATGCATGCATCGAAACCGTGGAAACACGCCGCTCCATAACCTCTGCCACCGAAGTTTCAACTCTGGCTCGACCGTTCACGAGTCGATGTAAAACGTCTGACTCAGTGAGAATTCCCACCAAGGAGCCTTCGTCCAATACTGGTATTTGAGAGATCCCATGTTCTTTGAAGGAGTCCAAAACTACTTGAATAGGAGATGTGATATCGACCGTTACAAGATCCCGTGGCGGCATCGAACGTACGATGTCCGCAATGGTCCCCACTTCCCAATCAGTTTGAGTAAATCCATTACGGCGCATCCACGAATCATCCGCAAACTTTGTTAGGTAGTTCCTTATTGAATCAGGACAGATAACAACAACCCGACCCTCTTCGTTGTATCGCTCACAGACCTTCATGGCAGCCCAAACTGCTGAACCGGAAGAGCCTCCAACTAAGAGTCCCTCCTGTCGAATTAGCTGGCGTGCGGTAAGAAAAGATTCTCGATCATTGGTCTTGATCCACTCATCGACCAGTCCTCTATCTAGAACATCAGGAATAAAATCGTAGCCGATACCTTCCACTTTATAAGATTTAATTTCTGCGGGACCCGCCAGTATGGAGCCCTCCGGATCTACTCCTATGATTTTCGTTTCCGGTAACCGCGCCTTAATAGCCCGAGCAATACCCGTAATCGTTCCGCCGGTCCCCGCACTAATCACTACAGCGTCGACCTTTCCTCCCATCTGTTCGATAATTTCGATACCCGTTCCTTCTTCATGGGCAAGTGGGTTACTGGGGTTCGCATATTGGTCAAGAATATGAGAGTTCGGAATAACCTCGTTCAATCTCTTGGCGACGCCAATATGACTCTCGGGAGAATCAAAAGCTGCTTCCGTCGGAGTCCTTATGATCTCAGCTCCCAAGGCCTCCAAAACGACTTGTTTCTCCTGCGACATCTTTTCAGGCATTGTAATTATCATTCGATATCCACGCACCGCTGCCGCCATCGCCAAGCCTATCCCCGTATTTCCAGAGGTAGGCTCGATAAGGGTATCACCAGGTTTAATTCGCCCTTCATGCTCCGCGTCGAGCAGCATTCGAACACCAATACGATCCTTTACAGAACCACCTGGATTCATGAATTCACACTTTGCAAATAACTTGCAAGATAGATCCCTGCCTAGGCGGGAGAGCTCAACCATAGGAGTCTGCCCCACCGCGTGGATAATCGAATCTAGTGTCTTCTCAGAATTTACGCTGCTCATTTACTCGCCTTTCGAGATTTCAGTCCTAGTCACCATTTATTAGCGACAAGCTAAGGGCCCATTACCTAGAGAACTCATCAAAAACAAGTCCCTTAGCCTCAAAACTGGATAGTCTGGCACGTTCTTTACCAAATCTCGCCAGAGAATTTGAAGACTTGGTTATTTCACACCTCAACGCAACAAAGAACAATGACAAATAACAAAACTACCTGGCTCTAGTTTTCTAGCGCGGCACTCTCACTTGCCAGATTTGCGTACGCTTCTCGCCTCGGTCCCTCACCAACATCAGCTACTAGATGCAATCCCAATACCGGTCACTTTGAAGCAATCCCGTTCATCGAATGCAATCTCATTTGGCAACAATAATTTTATTTTTGGTAA
>CAXGXL010000247.1:0-5935 GCA_964013555.1 uncultured bacterium | reverse complement strand
CCTTGGCCCTGGTACGTTCTAGGAGCTCAAGTCACAGCTCTTGCGCAATTTGCTCTTTCCTATGCGGTATTGAGACTTCTCATCAGTAAATTCAAACAACGCAAATCTCTCGCAAAAAGCATCGGGCATAAATCGCCCTTGGAAAACCAACTTCACTGCAATGGAGCTAAGGGACTATAATGGTAGATAGAGTCAAAAAAATTGTGGCTGATGTATGCCATGTGTGCCACACCGATATCACTGTCGAGCGCGATCTAACGTCGTACGGTCTTGACTCTGCTCGCGCCATGGATTTGGTAATTGCCATCGAAGACACGTTTCAGGTAGAAATACCCGATGACCTAATGTATCAATTCAGAACAACCAACGATATTGTCCAGGCCCTGGAAAGACTCTAATTATGGTGGGGGGAAAAAGTGATATTACGCCCGACTCACCTTCTTCTTTTGCAAGAGAAGACGTCGTTCCCCAAAAGGCACCATCCCATTTAGAATCATCCCTGCGGGCTGCTGGACTCGATGTTAACTACACCAAAGCCAAAGGCGATTACTTATATTACGAGAATGCACAAGGCTGCACCGTTGAAGTTCTTGATTTGGTGGGGGGATATGGAGCCTCCTTATTGGGACACAACAACCCCCAACTCGTTGAAGTTCTGCAAAGACTACTACAAGAACAACGCCCATTTAATTCTCAAGGAAGCCTTCGTAAATCTGCCCAATCCCTGTGCTCAAGTCTTTCAAGTATTGCTGAGCGAGAGACGGGTCAACCTTATTCGGCAATTCTCGGCTCAACGGGAAGTGGTGCCGTCGAAGCCGCTCTCAAACACGCGGAATTCGAATTTCAGCGTCGATTTGACCAAAAACGACAGGAGTTAATGGACCTCCAAAGAAGACTCCACCTAATCGTTCGAGAAAAGGACCTGGTCATTCCCCAGACCGTTCGTCACATCTTTGAAAGTACCCTAGGAGTTGCTTCGAACTTAAATGCCACCCAACTTGTAGAATGCTGCATTGAGCAACTCAATAAAATTTCGAAAACGCCCCCCGTCGTTCTTGCCCTTGAGGGCGGTTTTCACGGAAAGTCCACAGGAGCATTAAGTCTCACAGAAAACCTAAACTACCGTACTCCTTGGAGTCGCCTGGGTATCGAAACGTCTTTTGTTCCCAAGGGAGATTCAGCAGCACTCGATGCTATCATCCAAAAAGCTTGTTTTCCCCATGTGGAGCTAGAGCTTACGGGAAACACCCTAAGCGCCAAATCAAGATCCATCTTCAACATTATCGCAGCTTTCGTCGAACCCATTCAGGGAGAAGGCGGCGTTCTTCAGATAAACCGCTCTTTTCTAGTTGCGTTACGCAACCATGCAACCGCCAAGAATTTCCCCCTTGTGTTTGACGAAATTCAGTCAGGAATGGGCCGAACAGGAACCTTCTTTGCGTCAACCCAATCAGGTGTAGTTCCTGACTATATTCTTCTTTCCAAAGCACTTGGCGGTGGGCTATCGAAAGTAAGCGCATTATTAATCCACTCAGAAAGATACCTCCCTGAGTTTGAAATGCTTCACACTTCCACTTTCGCCAAGGACGACTACTCCAGCGAGGTCGCCTCCGCAGCAATTGGACTAGTCGAAGAAAATAACGGCGCTCTTATGAAGCGATGCTTTCAGCAAGGGCAAATCCTCAAAGAACGACTCTCAAGAATACAAGCCGACTACCCAGACGTCGTTGCTGATATCCGAGGTAGAGGTCTCTTATTGGCAATTGAAATATTCCCTTGCGGTGACAATTCCTCGCTCTTCTTGCGATGGGCGTCAGAACAGGGACTTCTTGGATATGCAATAGCCGGCTATCTTCTGCGCGAGCATTCTATTCGCATAGCCCCTACTTTATCGAACCCCAATACCCTGCGCATCCAACCATCCGCCTACATAAGTAGCAACGACATTGAACGATTTTGCAGAGCCATAGAACAGGTCGCTCGACTCCTAAAAGAGCACAACTCAGGTACACTCTTAGGCCATTTGGCTGGTCTGGCCGCATCAAGAACCAACTCTCTTTTAGTCAAAGCCGCCCCGAAGCCATTAACTCCCCGTACGGAATCCCGGCAAGTTGCATTCATTGCTCACCTTCTTGAGCCACAGGACGCTCGAGCGCTAGACTTATCTCTTAGCCACTACTCCCCAGAGCAATGCACGGGGCTACTGCAAAGATTTGGACCACTTTTACGACCAGTTGTCCTGCATCGGGACCATATTCAGAATCAGACCGGTTCGAGAGTAGGACTTTCTGTTATTGGAATTCCCTTCACCTCGGCGCAAATAATGGAGGCTTTTCGTAATGGAGAGGGCGACAAAATTCGTTCTAGTGTATTCGAAGCAGTAGAAGTAGCACGAAAGGAAGGAGCCGAAGTATTTGGCTTTGGGGGCTATACCTCCATCGTGACCAAAAGTTGTTTGGATATTGTCGAAGACAAAGCCCTGGTGACCAGCGGCAACTCGGTCACAGCAGCTGCTGCTATCCACGCAACCATGGCCCGAGCGAATGCTCTTGGCCTCACTAATCGGCGCCTAGCAGTGGTGGGCGCTGCGGGTAACCTAGGATGTGTTATTGCCGAACTGATGGCCCCCGACGCTGAAGGGATGCTACTGGTCGGCCGCCCCGGTGCGGAGCGAAGACTGCACCGAAGAGTCAGGCAAATTATTAATGCACTCGGAGCCCAATGTCCCCCCATAGAAATATCAACCGATCTATCCGCCCTAAAGAGTTGCGGTATAATCATGACCGCCACCAACGCTCCTAGCCCTATTATTTTTCCCCACCATCTCTCAAATCTTCCCACGGTTATATGCGATATTGCGGCTCCGGGAGACGTTGCCCACAGTGTTCTAGTCGAGAAACCAAACACAGAAGTGCTTAAAGGAGGACTGATAAGCCTGCCTTCTAACCAAGAGCTTGCCATTCCCGGTATGGAATATCCACCAGGATACATCTACGGTTGTCTAGCCGAAACCATTTTGTTAGGCCTCGACCGTGCAGCCAAAAGCGAATCCGTTGGTCTCTTAACCCCCGAAGGAGTTCGGAGCAGTCAGAAAATGGTCGAAAGGCATGGCTTTGGCTTTAAACCGTGGGCCAAACTAACACCGAATTCCGCATTCACTTCTACCAACGATGCATAAGACTCCAATCTCGTATAGAATGAGATAGAGTACGCCATGGATGAAAACCTACAAAGCCTCGTGCATGGAGAATAGAGTTTGCATTTTTGCTGGGTCAATTCTATTGGAGAAATCGCAGCAAGTGACTGGGACCAGTGCTTCTCCAAAAAACACTTCGCTCGTGGCTATGCTTATCAGAAGGCCATAGAAGATTCGTCACCACGACACGTTCGGTTTCAATACCTTCTTGCTTTTGAAGACAATGCTCTCCTGGCCATCATCGGCTGCTTTGGCTACCGAATTCCTTTAAGTATCTCGGCCACCGGCCCAACCCGGCGCTTCATGAATTTTATTGAAAGATTCCTACCAAACTTATTTACCATCAATGGTTTCTTCATTGGGCAGTTAACCTCGGTATGCGACCATCTATACGGACTTGAGAAGATCCCCATAGACAAAAGAAGTGATTTCTTCGCCCGCTGCGAGCCCTCTATTCTGGAGCGTGCCCAAAAAATGCGTTCGTCTCTCATTATTCACAAAGAGATCCCACAAAAGGATTTAGAAAATCTCGTACCAGTTCTCAGTGACAACTATATTATTGTCAGCTCCCTCCCCTCAATGGAGCTCTTCGTTTCGAATGACAAACCTTACGAGCTGCAACTGCGCAAGAAGTACCGCAACCGGTACCGCCGACGTCAAAGGTCAGCTACCGAACACGGCCTCAACTGGAGTGTACATCGTGGGCCGATTTCTGAGGATCTTGCCAAGGAAATGGAACACCTCTATCTGCAAGTGTTAGGGCGCTCCGCAACCCAATTCGAGAGACTCTCTTCGCCCTTCTTCGCCTCAGTGCTAGAATCCTGTCCTGGAGCATCCGTCGTATTGTGCAAAGACAAAAACAAGTTGGTTGGCTTCATTATCAATATAGAAGCACAAAGCACCTTCCATGGGCTCTACCTAGGGTACAACTCCAATTATCGAAGTGCCGCCATCTACCCCAACCTCATCTATCGTTCGATAGACATAGCGCAAGAACGCGGTTACGAGGAAATTCACTTAGGACAAACATCCTATGAGACCAAAAGTGCTCTCGGTGCCAAACGAAGCGAACTCTACCTGGCACTTCGGGCGCGCAACCCGCTAATTCACGCAGTGCTTAAGCTATTTCGAGATCACCTGTTTCCAGCAACCAACGTGCCAAGCCGACGAGTCTTTCCTGCAAATTGTTCCCAAACAAACTTAGAGTCGCGTTTTACCTCAAAGTGCTAGCGTTCCAATTCACGCAGTGCCCTGTCTCTTTGGCTTGCTTAAGTCACTCAGCTCTCGAGCTCTACTGATTGGCCAATAGAATTTCAACGTTTCCTTGTGGGCGTTCAGATAACAATACCAAATTGAAAATTCCAATAGAAGTGCACTTTACTGTCTTCAACCCTTTGCTCTTGAACAGTCTCGATTTCCGTCCCATCTGCCAAAAAAGGTGCTTTCTCTAAATCATAGCTAGCAAAATCAGGCCCCATTTCCACTCGAAACACCAATCCAAAATCCAAGAGCTTTGACCACCACTTATCGGATTTCCCCCATGGAAGGGCCCACCACGTATATGCCAAACCACCGGTAATAGGAAATGACTGAACCGTGCCGTGCTGAACATCAATAGCTGCTAGCGCATCCCAAAAATCCAGAATTTTTGCCTCAATTTGATATAGCTTTTGCGGACGCCAACGAACTGCGATGCGCCAGGAAACTTCATCTTGCTCCAACAAAAGACCTCTTACTGCGGTATCCTCCCAGAACAACGCCAGATTCAATCCAGCTCTAATTCCATACGAGCCTGAAGCAAAAGGCGTAAAGCCATCTAACTCAAACTTTTTATCCGACATGATGTTCATGGAGTACCCCATCTCCAATCCCAGCTGATCTGTAACAAAGAGACTCGCCCCCAACCCGCTATCACCACCACGCATGAAAACTTCCAAGTCACGATCTGGCTCGGCGGCCCAAGAGATACTCGAAACCAATAGTGAAAGTTTAAAAATGATTAGATGGAAAATGTGATGCACCTTCATAGCTCCTCCACTGGAAGCATATCATCATAGACCCTTGACTAAGTGCAAGAGTCGGGCGCAATCAAATTCAAAGCTTAGAGCACTTGAAAGACTCCAAACAATAGTGTTGCCTCTAGAGAAAGATCACTTTGAGCCGGTCGAAAACTACGAACCAGTACCAACCACCTTCGCGTCCTTTATCTGGTCTTCCCATTTATCTTTGGCGGACGGATTTGCAAGGACCGGACTTACCAGATCCGACTCAAGCAAATGGTGTGGCTCGATGGCATGGGTACTTAGAAGCCCTGGAACAGTCACATGAGTGGTATTAAAAACAGGATCTTCTCCTGTAGCTGCCTTTAAAAACTCTACGGCCAGCTCGGTACAATAATACTCCTGATCACCAGCGGAAAAGTCGTAGTCGTATTCCTTGCCAACTAAGGGACGTATTGCAGAGAGCCCCTTTTCGATTTGCTCCGAGGTTAGATTCTTATCTCGAACAACTACGAACGTATCTCTCTCATAACGGTCAAGAAAATCGCTCAAACGCTCTTTGAGCACACCAACCATCTCCTTTTTCGGTCCAAATCCTAAGAGGCGCTTAGCATTATCATAGAGAGAACCGAAAACACCGAGCATAGTATTGTGGGTAGCCATGCTGTGGATAATTTCATCCTCGCCCGTGTAGACCATTAAGTGACTCAAACCACCTGAATTTCCATTTAGAATCAAG
>CAXGXL010000246.1:0-5982 GCA_964013555.1 uncultured bacterium | reverse complement strand
AGTGGTTAACTTCGAGGGACCGATTGTTTTTTGTGTGATTTCTCGCTATCACGGTGGGGCTTATGTTGTCTTTTCTCAAGACCTAAATCCTAGCTTGGAGTCATGCGCGCTTTCAGGGTCTTATGCTAGCGTGATTGGTGGCGGACCGGCAGCAGCTGTTGTTTTTCCGCGAGAAGTACGACGACGGGTTCAGAATGACGATCGAGTTACGCAAGCCAAAGAGGCTTTGACTAACTCTCCTCGAAACGCAGAGCAGGAAGCGCGCTTTGAAGCGGTTATGCGGCAAGTGGAAGCAGAGATGCAAGCAGAGGTCGCCGGGGAGTTTGATGCCATTCATTCAGTTGAGCGAGCGATGGAAGTAGGCTCCCTCTCCAGGGTTATTTCTGCGTCATCAATTCGTGCTGAGTTGGCAGCTTCGCTTCACGCTGGATTGGACCAATACCTCAAGAAGTAGGCTCTTTTTTTTCGTCGTTCATGTAGAGTTCTCTCATGCCCGGCTCTTCTGCGAGTTTAACAAACAAAAAGATACCAATGTGTAAGAAGAGCCCTCCAGCAAGGCCGTAGAGGGTGTCTTTCCAAAGGGGGTAGGCATAGACACCTAAGTAGCCGACACTGTAGGTCGGGTGCGTGAAGTAGTTGTATAGTCGGGATTTTACCAATCGTTCCCCTGGGGTGCGTAGAATTTGGTCATGGAAAAAGAAGATATCCATCCCAATAAGCCACGTAGCCCAGGTTTTGAATATATAGCCGATTACCCACAGTACAACTGCAACTACTTGAATCACTAAGGCTGAACCGACGAATTCGTGAATAGAGGGACCTTGGCCAGCGGTATTTTCAACCAAAGCACCGAACCCGATCATAAAGCCGAGAAACATGATAGCAAGCATGGGCTCAAAAATCATAATCGTTTTGGCACGACCGAATTTGTTCCAGAGGAATTCAAAGAATCGAAGTCTAAAGAAGATGGCTAGAGCAATATAGTAGCCAAACCAAGAAATTAAGAAGATACTTATGGCTGTACTGTGGTCGATGTCGCTCCAGGGAAAGGTCCACACAACGATTCCTGCGATTACCGAGAGAGTGAGCCAGCCAAACCAGTATAAACCGTGTTTTTTGAGGTACCCTTTGCGCCAAATGTAATCAACGCGAATGTTGAGCCAGAGCATTAGCCAGATTTCACAAAGGAGCCCAAATATCTTGAGGTGACGCTTGCCTCCAGAGGTTCCTCTTAGCCGGTGTTCGTAGCCGACGGAAATTTTGTCAACATCTGCATCAGACTCATAGTATTGCACTGCTAATGCCTCTTACCTCGTACGTTAATTTGTGAGGCTTTGGTCGTATTGTTTAATCAATTCAGTCTTAATGGCGTCCGCTTTGGATGGTGTCATTGAAGGCGGCAGAGATAGATGAAGATCTAGTCCATCTGGGTCATCGGGTGATTTACCTATCATTGCGCAGCCGTAGAGAGCTTGGACTTGAATCCATTGGAGTTTTGCCCCACCGAATTTTAGTTCGTAAAAATCCATTTCGTTGGATGCGCAGTTCGTAAGCATAAAATAAGAGTCATTGCATGGAATAAAGGTAAAATAGCCTCGTGGGCTTAGGGGCATTTTTTCGACAGGGTTGGGGGAGAGAAGTTGCATCCATTGTATCAGAGCATTGCAATAGGAACTCGTTACTTGATTCATGGAATTTCGCAATTTGAGAGCTAACTGGCTTAATTGGGCAGCGTTTGTTGTTTCGAGCAGGCGCTTACGTGTTTCTTGGGTAGATACGCTCAATACAATATTGCCGAGGAATTCAGGGGCCAATGGTGGTTCAAATCGAGGCCGTGCATTAATAACCATACAGAAATTGCGAATGGAGTTGTTCTTTTTGATGCGAGAAGAATTAGTCTCTTCTTGGAGTCGGGTGACAAGCGCCCAGATGTGGGCAGACAGTCCATCGTTGCTGCTGATCCACTCCCCCTCTTTACAGGCACTTTTCGCTGCCTGAATGATCAATGAGAGTTCCTCTTTGGAGTAGTGAACGACTAAATGGCGGTCATCTGTGAAAAAGAACCGTCGAATGAAGTGCCAGGTAGTGGAAAGAACGTACTTTGCAGATAGGAAGCCGATGCTACCTTGCCTCAGGGGAGTTTCAAGTTGGGACTCAAGTATTTCTCGAGCTGGAAGTGGAGAGGTAATTCCACACATTTTCAAGAATTGGGCGCGGTCTGTAACGGGGAAAATTGTGTTCGGGGTGTGTCTACCAGATTCTCGTTTTTGGAGCCTGGTAGAATATCGCTCAGCCCATATGTTGATGAACTGATAGACCGTGCCCAGGTCGAAAACCAGGTGAGATACGCTTAAGCCTATCGCAGTACCCCCGTTTTCAAAGCGAGTGAGAACAACTGTAAATAGTGGTTCAGTTCCCTTGAAAATTCTCTCCAATTTTAGGCGGTCCAAGAAAATGGGAACTTGATAGGTGCTTCTTTCTCTACAGTAGGTGTAGTTGCCTTTGAAGTCTTTTATGTTGTGCCCAGCTAGATCTTGAACCGTGTATCGAATGCCTTCATTTTGAGAATGTAGGAGGACCAAGTTTCTCGTCTTGTCGAAGCGGACACGGGCACGAAAGAGAGGCACATCATCCAAGGAGTCGGCAAGTGCTTTCTTAAGCAGCTCAATATCAAGATCGTCCTCAAAAAAGAGCATAATGGGAATAACGGAGTTAACGAGTTCAAAAGAACTCATGGTGTGGATTGCGGGTTCATCGAGGATTTTATTGCCAACGAGTACACCTCTTTCGCGTACAGTCAATCCTCGCTTATCGGGCGCAAGTCGCTGGTAAACTCGAAGCACCTCGAATCCCATGTACAATAATACAATTGTGGTGATTGATAAAATTATCACGGTAGAAGATGCCATCACTTCACTCTAACCTGGAAGTTTATGTGTTGTAAATTTTTGATTTCAAAGAGGAATGTGTCTCTGTGGGGCGGGGAGTGAAGCTCGCGATTTTAGGTGTGTTGGGAAGACCTGCTTTATTTTTGGGCCTAATGTGGAAAAATCCTGAGCGGGGTTGAGTATCGCCTTGTTAAACACCTGTTGATTAGGAAGCACTAAGTCGGTGAACGCTTGTAGAGGGGATAGACTGTTTCCTGAGGAATCGCATGGATCTTTTGCTGGGATGGATTACTACACAAACAAATGACTTGTTGTCGGAACGGCTCATTTCGGGACGTCAGAGCTATTTTCCGGCATGGTCTAGGAGGCGAGGGGGAAAGGAAACTTGTGCTTTGCAGGATCATGGTTCACACTAAGTTGGTGAAACTATGGGCTCTAAGTGATTTACACATTGGCTACTCGCAAAATCGAGAGGCCGTCGCCGCAATGCCTTCTTTTTCCGAGGATTGGTTAATTCTTGCTGGAGATATCGGTGAAACACCTGAACAATTGGAGTGGGTGCTCGATTCGTTGGGTTCTCGTTTTCGACAGTTGATTTGGGTTCCAGGAAATCACGAACTATATACGTTACCAAATGACAAGATCGGCCTAAAGGGGGAGGCCAGGTACCAATTCTATGTAGAGCTCTGCCAGAGAAAGGGAGTTATAACTCCGGAGGACGATTATGTTCTATGGCCTGGAGACCCGGGAAGGGTTCGCATTGTGCCGGTGTTTTTGGGGTATGACTATTCGTTTGGTCCTGATGCTATGACGCCGACTCAGGTGAAGGATTGGGCTGCCGCGGATGGAATTGTAGCAACCGATGAGCGTTTTCTTTTCTCTGAACCCTATTTGACGAGAGAGGCTTGGTGTCAGGAGAGGGTGACTGCAACTCTCAAACGATTCGAGCAAATTTCCAGCGATGAACAGTGGGTGCTCATAAACCACTATCCGTTGCGCAGAGATTTGGTGCGACTTTTTCGAATTCCCCGTTATGCGCCGTGGTGTGGAACCAGGCTGACTGAAGGGTGGAGTCGTGATTTTCCACTTCGGGTCGTTGTTTCGGGGCATTTGCATATGAGAGCTACAGATTGGCGAGATGGTGTTCGGTTCGAGGAGGTGTCGATTGGCTATCCGAACCATTGGGTGGTTGCTAAGGGAATGGCTCACTACCTCCGAGAGATTCTGCCTGGTCCCCCGACGAAACCAGCCCGAAATGAGGGACCTTATTGGCATCGATGAACGATTGCGGTTATATTGGTCCTACCGGTCATATAAGAGGTCGGCTTCCTAAGGACTCGTCTTGCTGCTATTTGAACGAGATACGAATAGAAGCGAGTTGACTTCCTCTATGTGCAAGGACAAAGGATGACATCACGATTGCGATCTAAAGCGCACACCGCGTTGCTCCAAATTGTCTTACTCATGATGGTTGCTTGTATTGAGGATAACCAAGCATCGGGATGTCTTGGCACTTCGGATGACTTTCAAGAGTTAAACTCTTCTAGTGAAAATGTCATTTCCGCCACGGATGTCTTTCGGCTTCGCTTAACTGATGCAGGACTGGGGACTCTTGCGAGTGCTCTTCCTGATTTGCTAATAGCTCAGTGCAGTCCCACTGATGGGGATCCCTCCTCCACTTGTGAGAAAGCTCCAGATGATCCTACACGACTGCGATATTATATCGGCCAACCTTGTGAGCCCCAGCAACTTGAGTTTTTTTCGCAAGTCATTGAGATTCGCTCAGGGCCTTGCTCTTCAGTCAATTACCATCGCTCGAATGTTGTTTTGTCTACGGAAAGTATGCGGGGAAATCTCAAATTAGAAGTGATTGAGGACGAAGAGGGGTTAGGGGTGTATCTCAAGCTTGGTTGTGCAGCGGGTAGTGGCTCCAATTGTTCGGATTTAAATGCGATTAGGGGAGATGTGGATATGGTATTGGCTCTGGTTGGTGCTGCCAGTGCTTGTACAATGGAGTCGCATTCAGCCTTTCAGGCATCATTGAAAATTCGATCATTGCAATTGTTATTACGCCCGCGCATCGAATTAAATAGCAGTGGGCGACCCGTAATGCGTTTGACTCAAGAGAGCTCAGGGGCAGGTGCGGTAGATATAGAATTGGATCTCGACGTTAATCCTGCGCTTGGCGATCCACAGTGCAGCGCCGGGTGCGATTGCACTTTTTTCAGTGATGCCGTTCAGGGAGCCCAAGCTCTTTTATCGGAAATCATCTCGGACACAATCACATCAACTCTGGTTGAGAAATTGGTGCAGCTGATTGATGGTTTTCTTAAGGAAGAGGTTTTGGCCGCTTCGGGTTCTCTGAATACAAAGGGGGTGATTCCGAGTGCACCGATGGCGGCTCCCATTGGGCCACAAGATGTCGATTTCTTTGTAGAAATTGGGGAAAACGGTATGACGGCAACCGGCGGCAGTGAATCAAGTTTTGGGTTGAATCTTGATTTTGATGGAGCAGTTGCCACCAACCGAGCATTCTGTATTCCAGATTTCGATTGGACAGCTAGGGCAATGCCTCCTTTTCCAGTTCTTTGGCCTGAAGTTGTCCACGTATTGGGTCCTGATGGAACTACCAACTTTAGTTCCTACGATTTATTGATATTACTCGGTGATAGTTATTTAAACTCGGTTTCTAAAACAATTTTTGAGAGCGGTGGTTTGTGCTTGCTTCTAACCCCAGAAGTTTTGGAAGCAGCAACGAACGGGGGCTTTGTACCAGATATAGATTTGGTAGGCTTGGCTATTCCGGGGTTGTATAGTCTCGGACATCCGGAAGCTCCCTTAGCGGTGGCATTTTTTCCCACGCTTCCTCCTGTGCTTGAATTTGGAGCGGGCGAAGGAGAGGGAGCTGGACGAGAATCCCATCTTCAAATTAGCTGGCCGCAGGTTGAATTGGATATCTATCCCTTTGTGGACGACACCTATATACGAGCAATGTCCATGGGGATTGATTTGAAACTCAATGCCAGTTTTGTATCGAGTGATGATGGAACTATCGAGCTGATGCTCGAAAGAGTAGAGCTCGAGAACCTCAGTG
>CAXGXL010000245.1:0-5989 GCA_964013555.1 uncultured bacterium | reverse complement strand
TATGGTCGTCTCCGACAAGGGAATGATGATCCGCACGGGAGTAGCACAAATATCCTTGATCGGACGAGCTACCTCTGGCGTCCGGGTTATCAATGTCTCTGAGGGAGAAGCTGTCTCCAGTATTGCTCGACTCACTGATACCGAAAGCGACGATACAGATGACGAAGGTCAAGCGCCTGCACCAGCTTCGAGCAACGACGACTAGCTGCTCGATATGGCCCTTCGCTCCAGAGCTACATATACCATAGCTGGTCTTGGACTGGTCTTGAGCCTTAGCTTGGGCTGCTCTAGCGATATTGAACAAGGCTTAGAGAGCGCGAACGATCTTCTCTACCAACACCAGTACATCGATGCTGAACGGCTCTACCGAAAAATCCTGCAGCAATTAGAGTCCAATCGCCCTCTGGAGCCAAGTGGCGATGCACAAAGGCTTTTGGTTTTAGAACGGTTGGGCCGGATCAATTCTCTTTATTTGCGAGACTATACGAAGGCAATCGAAGATTACCGCGAACTGGTGACTCATTACTCCAAAAGCGATGAAGCATTTGCCGCCCGAATTACGGTGGCGGATATTTATCATCACAAATTGGGCAAGCCGCAGGCAGCCCTCGACGAGCTACAAAAGTTGGTAGTGCAATTTCCCGATCGCCCGCGCACCCGCTGGGCTCAATTGCAAGTAATCACCATCTATCTGCAACTAAAAAACTATGAGCAAGCTCGAATGGAAGCCGAGATGTTGGTAAGAAAATGGTCAACGAGCGATGAAGCCAGACAAGCTCAATTCTTAATTGCAAATTCGTATTTTGTTCAGAGTCGTTACACGGAAGCCATGGCGACCTACACTAGGCTCCTCGAGAATTCGCCAGATCCGGAATTCGCTTCTTTGATCAACTTTGAGATAGCCAATTGCCTCCAGGGCCTAGGAGAGGATACAAAAGCGCTCGAGTACTACTATGCATGCTTAGCAGATCACCCTAACCCACTGTTAGTACAGAGAAAAATAAAAAAAGTCCGGAGCCGAGTGCATTCGGTGCATAAGCCAAAGAGCATTCACCGTACTCCAAAAGCACGATCGCGTCGCGCAAGCACGCCGCCAGCAAGTAAATCTCTCACAAAATCGAGCTTGTCGAAACCAGTTCCAGTGGTTAAAGCGTCTCCAACAAAGAAAGCTGTGGTCAAGAAAGTGGAAACTCAGCCAGCGCAAAAAAAGCAGGAGAAACCCAAACAACCCCCTGCCCCTGCAGCTCCGGCAGAGCCATCGCAACCGACGCCTTAAAGCTCTTCCCTAATCACTTGATGTAAGACAAAAAAATGACCAAGACCCATGATGTAAGAACACTTGCCATTGTTGCCCACGTCGACCACGGCAAAACTACCTTAGTTGACGCACTTTTCCAGCAAGGTGGTATCTACCGCGAAAATCAGGAAATCACAGAACGGGCCATGGACTCCATGGATCAGGAGCGCGAGCGTGGCATCACAATCTTGGCGAAGTGCACATCCGTCACCTACGGAGAGACTCGGCTGCAATTAGTCGACACTCCAGGCCATGCCGATTTCGGTGGTGAAGTGGAACGAAGCCTCAAAATGGTGGACGGAATTTTACTTCTCGTAGACGCGGCTGAAGGCCCGCTGCCCCAAACGCGCTTCGTCTTGCGTAAAGCGCTCGAAATGGGCCTTCCTACCTTATTGGCAATCAACAAAATTGACCGAGCCGACGCTCGAGCCTTGGAAGTACTCGATGAGGTTTATTCTCTCTTCATTGATTTAGGTGCCGACGACAAACAAATCGACTTTCCTGTTCTTTACACCAACGGCCGAGAAGGCACTGCAACCACCGATTTGGATACTCCTGGAACAGATTTGCAACCGCTGGTTCAGGCCATTTTCAAAACCATTCCCACTCAAGTCAATAAGGACGAAGAGCCTTTTCTCTTTCAAGTAAATGCTCTTGGCTACGATGACTACGTCGGTCGTTTAATGGTCGGTCGAGTCATGCAAGGGAGTGTCAAAGCCAATCAAATGGTCCAGGTTGCCACCTCTGAAAGCCAATCTAACAAACGAATTACGGGAGTCTTTAGTTTTCACGGAACTCAACGTCAGCCCCTAGAAGAAGCTCGAACCGGAGATATTATCGCCCTATCGGGGGTAAGCGAAGTCAATATTGGTGACACCATTTGTTGCCCAAATTCTCCTCAAGTACTTGAAGCATTTGAAGTAGACGAGCCAACTGTTTCGATGGTTTTTCAAGTCAATGATGGACCCCTCGCCGGGAGAAGCGGCGGCAAATTCGTCACTAGCCGCCACTTACGCGACCGACTGACCAAAGAAGCCTACGCCAATGTGAGCATTCGGGTTCAAGATGGAGATACACCCGACCAATTTCGAGTACTCGGCCGGGGCGAACTGCAGTTGGCGGTTTTAATCGAATCTCTGCGCCGCGAATTATTCGAATTTTGTGTTCGCAACCCAGAGGTTTTAACTCGACAAGGAGAAGACGGGCGCAAAGAAGAACCTATCGAACGGCTCGTCATCGATGTTCCTACCGAATTTATGGGTCCGGTTACGGAGCTCATCGGCGCGCGCAAAGGCCAAATGCTTGACCAAAAGCTGGAAGGGTCACGGGTGCGCATAGAATACACAATTCCCACTCGCGGTCTCTTTGGCCTGCGCAATACGCTGCTCACGTCTACTCGCGGAACTGCTATCGTGCACAGTGTCTTCGAAGGGTGGATTCCCTGGAGCGGCTCCATCGCCCAGCGCCCCTTAGGAGCGATCATTGCAGACCGGCCAGGAGCAACTACTCCTTACGCACTCTTTAACCTGCAACCAAGAGGCACCCTCTTTGAGGATGTTGGAACTCAAGTCTACGAAGGAATGGTTATCGGAGAACATTCACGAGAAAACGACTTGAATGTTAATTGTGTTAGAGAAAAGAAACTCACCAACCATCGCGCCTCAGGTAAAGATGAGAGTACGACAATTGCCCCTCCCAAGCAGCTTTCTTTAGAGCTGAGCCTAGAGTGGATTCGAGATGACGAAATGGTTGAAGTAACTCCCGAGGCCATTCGTATTAGAAAGCGAATTCTTCAATCCAATCAGCGCTCGGTTATCGCTCGGGATAAGTCGCCTTCAACTTAAGTTGCACTCTTTGCAAAACTTCAAGAGCTTGCTGCTGCGCTTTCTGCCCCCAAATAAACTCGGTCTGTCCAATAACCGACTCGCACTCTAAAATAGTCGCACCAACATGAAGTGCCCCACGCAGATGGCTAAAGAGCTGGGGAGCCACATCTTGCCCTGCAAGCACGGCGATGGCACAAAGTTCACGCATCCGAGCACTAAGCCCCGGTCTCGACAAAACTCGGCCGTAGCCCACTTCAAGCATCCAACGATCTAAATCCGAATGAAGCTCGCTCATATTCTCACGTAACTTCTCGTAATTACGGTCGTAAATCTTTCGACACAATAGTTCGCCCGCTTGGCCCCAATTCGTACTCCATTCCCTCGAGCGTTCCCGGTGTTCCCCCGTATGAATTGGCCCCAATTCTCGAACGGTTCTCATGGCGTTGATGGTTCGCGGGAACCCCGCGAAAAGGTGGGTCTGCAAAATAGCTTCAATGCCACCGATATGGTCCTGAGGATCTAGCTCTCGCCACGCACGCCTTAAGCCATCCTGATTGCCGGCGGCTGTGTACCCGGCAACAAAAGTCAAGATACTCTCAGTCAAGGCCAGAGAGCCCCCCTGGCCCCCTTGAGCCGCCAACCACGGTTCTTTGTTTGTCATGGTAAGGTGTTAACCTGAACTCCGGCAATAAAGACACAAAAAAAGGGCCCCCCCAGGCCCTTTTTTATTCCCCTCACTTACCGATAACAGACCCCGGGAAAATAATTCCCGCCCCTCCCCACGGTTGGCCTATTTCCGGCACCGACACTTTAGTTCCCCAACAAAAGCATCGGTTTAGCGCTCAAGTTGCTTTCTCCCCAAAACAACTTTTTGCGCTCCCCAATCAAGATAATTGTCTAACTATCGAATCAGATCGAGTTCGGGTATCGGGGAAATTACCAAAAAAGAGTTTTTTTTTTGGGGGGGAAATCCCCCCTAAAGCAAGGGCAAAGCCTGGGGCTTTTTCAACTGGAGTAGAGGAAATTGAGGAAAACGGCCCCCTCAATTACCCTGCACTGCGTTAACCGTACCCGGTCGCGTCGTATCGAGCAGCCCCAATTCTAGGGCAAATCGGACCAATTCAGCGCGGCTGCGAAGCCCCAATTTCTCGGACAAACGGGAGCGATAAGTCTCCACCGTTTTAACGCTCAACGAGAGGCTTTCTCCTACCTCCTTATGAGTAAATCCTAGGGCGACTAATTCGAGGACCTGTCGTTCACGATCACTGAGGGACTCAAGCGACTTCGCCGCAACTTCAGATCGTGCTTTTTGCTCGTCAACGAGCACTGTTTGAAGCTGATTGTCCTCCAAACCAACGTCAATATACGATCGTCCTTGGTGAATGGCCCGAATTGCCATTAATAATTCAGTATCTGCAGCTCGCTTGACCAAATACCCCGAACCTCCCGCCGCCAAGACAGATCGAAGGTAGGCATGATCGTCGTGCATGGTCAGGACCAAAACCCGAGTCGCCGGGGAGAGTTTTCGAATCTCTTGCAGGGCCTCGATCCCACTTTTCTTGGGCATGGTAATATCCAAGAGCAAGACATCTGGCTTGCACTGGCCCGCCTTTTCCACGGCTTCTTGGCCATCAATCGCTTCTGCCGCCACGGTCATGTCTTCTTGGGCATTTAAAAGGCTAATCAAACCAGCTCTTAAAATAGCATGATCATCAGCAATCATAACTCTAATGATCTCTTGGCTCTCTTCCAAACGCATTAGCTATCCTTCCTAGCCCCAATTTAGCTCCCTCTGCGCGGCCAAAACTGACGACCTTAAGAGAAAGCCCATTGAATAAACCCACTGCAAAGAGTGACTCAAAAATCTTCCGATTCCTCAATCGGGGCCTAGACTACCCCTAAGCCAAGGTCTTTTAAAGCAACAAAAAGCGTTGCGCAAAATTACCCTAACTCAGAGCGTCATTTAGAACGCCCTTCCCTCAGGCGACTGGCGCTGGGGGCCACAGGCGCTCAATCTAGCACTGCTTGATTGAAGCAATCTTTAACGCCCCTCAATTCCGCGACGCAATCGCTGCCGAACACCGGAAAGATAGGCCGCGTAGGCTCAATGAAAGATTTTTTTCACCAAAGACCGGTGGCCTTTCACGGGGCCATCTAGCAAACCCACAAGTTCTAACTGCGTTCCAGCTACGCCCGCTACGCACTGAAACGGTCAATGTCCGTTGACCTGTGTCTTCAGCTGAGATGTGAGCAACGGCGGTAAAGTACGAACAAGCCAATCCAAAACCTATCTGCCCATTGCCCAAACCCCGGGCCCAGTTACTACCCGTTGGGGCGCTAGTGGCCCCATCGGGTAATCTGGAATATGTTAGCGCAGGACCCAGGAAGCACGGCGTTAGGTGCTATGCGAAGGCCTAGCGTATTTTAAAGGCTAGAGTAGATCATTTTGCCCACTTTATGGCTACCCAGCCAGCACTTTGGCTCTTCTCACTGCAATCTACCATCTTAACCCATGCCTTGTCCTTCTCGGGATAAACAGTTAACTCTTTATTCTTTGGTAAATCACATTTGACGGGACACTTTACACCGGCGTAACCAGCAAGTGTAGCACTGGACAACTGGGCCGCCAAGGTCGCCGTCGTGGCCTGTGCATCGTTGTCGTTCATCATTTGTGGGACTGTTACCGCCGCTGCTGAAAAGGCTATGCCACCTAGAAACCCAAATAGGAAAGTCTTTGATTTTATTTTCGCGAACATCACATGCTCCATTTCTAAATCCCAAATAGGATTTACTGTGCTGAAAAATTAAAACACCACGTCCTCGCTGAATAACAAATGCACGTCCCCACAAAACCCGGTACAACAAC
>CAXGXL010000244.1:0-6001 GCA_964013555.1 uncultured bacterium | reverse complement strand
GAAGGGTTAGAACAAGATATTGGTGTTTGGCCTGGCGTTCTGGACGATGGTGCTAAGCGGATTGAGATGATTGTTCGCTCGCTAACGTTTTTTACGGCAGAGTATTATGTGAAATGCAAGGACGGATCCTTGTGTAGGTTGCCGTTGCAGCCATCGGCGAAACTCAAAGGGTTTTATAAGGGGCAAATCTTGGTTTCGTTACGAGAGGCTTGGGGCCTTGAGGACGCGACGTACCCTGAGGGAACTTTATTGGCTTTTTCGGCTGAGGAGTTCGTGGAGAGTGGGAAAATTCCTAAGTTGCAAGTTGTTTATCAACCAGATTCGCGCACCAGCATTCAAGGCGTTCGTGAATCCAAAAGTGGATTATTTATCTCGTTGATTGAAGATGTTAAGGGGAAGGTCTTGCGTTTTGACGTAGACTCGAATGGACAGTGGTCTTTTGATTCAGTGGCGTTACCCAGCACGGGCTCCATTTCTATTTCTTCTGCCACCGTTTATGATTCCACGGTGTTGTTTAACTACGAAGATCACATTACACCAGATCGCCTCTTTGAGTATGATTCTCAATCAAATCGTTTGACCGTTCTGAAAACCTTGCCTGGCCGCTTTGATGCTGAGGGTTTAGCGGTTCATCAGTATTTTGTTGAAAGTAAAGACAAAGAGAAAATTCCTTATTTTGTGGTCCATCGAAAAGACATCCCGTTAACGAATTCTACCCCAACAATTCTCTATGGGTACGGTGGCTTCGAAATTTCACTCACTCCTCGTTACTCAGCTGCTTCAGGCAAGTTATGGCTCGAAAGAGGTGGGGCATATGCGATTGCCAATATTCGAGGTGGGGGCGAATATGGACCGCGGTGGCACAAGGCGGCTCTGCGTGAAAATCGTCAACGCGCCTTTGATGATTTTATCGCCGTGGCCGAGGATTTGATTGACAAGAAGATTACATCCCCCAAGCATCTCGGAATAATGGGGGGGAGCAATGGTGGACTTCTCGTCGGGGTTGCTTTGACGCAACGACCGGACCTCTTCAATGCTGTTGTTTGCCAAGTACCGCTCTTGGATATGTATCGCTATACCCAGTTGCTCGCGGGGGCGAGTTGGGCTGCGGAATACGGCGATCCGGAGAAACCTGATATGTGGAAAGTTATTCGGGAGTATTCACCGTATCAGAATCTCCGCAAGGAGTCCGCGTATCCCAAGGCATTCTTGTTGACTTCAACGAAGGATGACCGCGTGCATCCCGGACATGCGCGAAAGATGGTGGCGAAGATGATTCAGTTTGGGCACCCAGTGTATTACTACGAAAATACTGAAGGGGGGCATTCTGCAGGGGCCAATCTAAAGCAGCATGCAAAGCGCTATGCTCTCGAGTACGTTTACCTCTCTCGACAGCTGGGTTTGAATTAGACGGAGTCAATATTTACAGACCATAGTTACCGCGGCGGGAATTCGTCATTTGACTGATTTAGCCACGGCATATCCCTTGGGGTGTTTTGGCTTTTTCTGACTACTTGAATCTAATCAAGGGGATCGTGTGATGACTCGAAGACCGAGGGCTCGTTTTCTTGGGCGACTGAATATTTGCTTAATTTGGGGGTTATGCACAGCGTGTGAGTCAACGCCTCCTGCACTTGAACTGCCGGTTGGTTGTAATCCGCTCTTAGCAGGCGTGGATTGTATGCTGCCGTTTCCTTCCGATTTTTTCTTGGTGGCGGATGACTCATTGCCCAGTAGGAGAAGGGTGGCCTTAACTGGCGCTGCGATGATGGAGAGTAGTGACGGGGAGGCTGCCAGTATTTACTCGGTGGAAACCGTCGATGGTTTTTCTTTAACTCCGCCGATACTAACGGTCGTAGGAGACTCCATTGCTCGCGAGGGGCTAAACACTATTTTGGGCGATCCTAATTCAACCACCACTATCAAGCATGCAACTCTCCTCATTCATTCTGAAACGTTGGAGCTGATTCCTCATTTCGTGGATCTTGACCCCCGCGCCGTTTCACCCGAGCGTCAGGCTTTGGTTATTCGACCTTTGGTAGGGCTTGACGAGCAAACTCGTTATATTGTTGTCCTGCATGGTCTTGAGAATCTGGATGGGGAAGTGGTCAGTGCACCAGAAGGGTTTCGACGCATTCGCGACAAGAAAGTTCGTGGTGACCCGCAATTGGAACCGTTGGCAAAAAGATACGAGAAAGAACTCTTTCCCGTACTAAAAGAGTTGTCTCTAGAGCGCACCGAGCTGCAGCTTGCATGGGATTTTACGACCGGGAGCTTGAAACACGTTCAGGGTGATATGCTAACCATGCGCGACCTGATCATCGGGGAGCTGAAAGAGCGTGAACCTGAAGTGGAGATAACTTCTGTGGATATGGAGGAGTCGGGGGATGTGTGGAAAACAATCCATGGACGTATCACAGTTCCTCTTGTTCTAGACTCTCATGAACCCGGTGGCATTCTCATGAGAGATGCCGATGGTGAAATCATATTAAACGGAACGGTTCGAGTTCCTTTTATTGCGGTTATCCCACACTCCCTTAGGCAGAGCACCGTAGATGCAAATATCATTCAATATGGTCATGGGTTCTTCGGTACTCGGTTCGAAACAACGAAGATTGTCAAACTCGCAAATGATACCAAGAGTATAGCCTTTGGTGTGGATTGGTGGGGTTTTTCTCAAAGTGACATAGCTACTTCGATCGATAACTTAGGAGGAGATCTGAAGAATGCTCTTTTGTTTAGTAAGCGGATCTATCAAGGAATGGCTAACTGGTTGACTCTTTCTAAAGCAATTGAAACTAGCCTCAAAGGGGTCGAGGTTTTTCAGCGGGAGGATGGCAGTGTTTTATACAATTCACAGGAGATGGCTTTTGTTGGCATGAGTCAAGGAGCGATTTTGGGTGGAACCTACTGTGCATTGAATCCGAGCATTTCGAAAGCGGTATTGCACGTAGGTGGAGTAGCTTTATCTCACATGATGTTTCGTTCGGATCCATTCGCCCGATTTCTTTTCGTTTTGGATTTGTCTCTTCCCGATCCATTAGACCAACAGAAATTTGCGGCATTACTTCAACCGGTTTTCGATCGCTTTGACCCTTCAACTTACGCACCTTTTATCGTTAATCAAACGTTGTCTGCTCAGGGGCAAAGTGAGGAAATTCATAGGAAGATTCTAATGCAGGTGGCTTTGGCTGATACGCAGGTCCCTAATTTCTCGAGTTTTCTTTATGGTCGGTTGGCAGGGGTTCCGTTGATTGAGCCATCACCGATAGATATTTTTGGTATGGTTAGAGTTCTTGGACCTCACGAGGGATCGGGTATGGTTGTTTCAGACTTGGGGGAAGATCCTACGTTTGCTCTGGAGGCAAAGCCTCCAGGAGAACTAAATAATGTTCACTCAGGATTGCGAAACCGAGAGTTTTCATTGAGGCAGATGCGGGAATTTCTTTTGAATGGAGTTATTGCGCCGTAGAAGTTGAGCCTAGGGTACAATCGTTTAGTGGGCACCGGGTCTAATGGGAGGTTAGTCGTTTGCTCCAGGCAGGCCTTGGAGGGCTTTGTGCAGTCCCTTTTCGTGAACGCCTTTGTACTTCCGAGGTCTCAATTTGGCGGTGCTCCAATCAAAAATGGCACCGAGTAAGTGAATGACCTTGGAACCTGGCCCCACAATGGTTCTCCCGTGCCATGCATTGTAGTGGTGCTTCTTTTGAAGCTTGAGACCAATCGAACGATAGATAGCTTTCGCTACAAAGATGGCGAGCCGGGGGAGTATTGGTATGTAATGAAGTCCTCTGTCAGCACTCTTGTAGTATTGTTCTGCGACCTCAAGACTACGCTGGACCACCGGGGCTAAGAGTGCTTTGTCGAATTGACCGCTTATTAATTGTTCTTGGGAAATCCCCGCTTGGTCGAGCCAAGTGGCGGGAATATAGACTCGGTTTCGGGCTGTATCTTCTTTGATGTCTCGGCAAATATTGGTCAGTTGCATGCCGATGCCTAAATCTATTGCATGGGCGAGTGCTTGAGCGTTCTTTACTCCTAATACACCGCACATCATAATTCCAACCGTGCCAGCCACGCGATAACAGTACCGCATTAGCTCACCTTCTGTTTGCAAGCGCACTGCATCTAAGTCATCTTGCATGCCTTGGAGTAGTTCACTAACGGCTGCTAGTGGGATTTTCGTTCGAGAAGCAACGCGCTTGAATTCAGCCACAAAAGACGAGGCTTCACGGGTGCCGTTGAGTTCGGCTTCGAGCTGCTCTAGGTTTCGAAGAGCTTGCTCTCGGTTGGGTGCCTCATCAACGGCATCGTCTACTATTCGACAAAACGCATAAACGACAGCAGCATCATCGTGGCACGAACGTGGTAAGAAAAATGCGGCCCAGCGAAATGAACGCGCGTGTTTCGCCAGCAAACTGTGGCTATCAGCTATAACTGACTTGGATTGAGTTTGGAGGGAATTGTTCAAGATTTAATTCTTCCTGTGCTGCTAGATAATAGGAGCTGTGGGAGTTCTTTGAGCATTTTGAATCCCCCCTGACCCAGTAGACTTTTGCTTAGTACCCATTTGATATTCCAGGGAGCTTTCCAGAAAAGGCGCAACATAAAAGTGGCTAATGCTTTAGGACTTTGGGTCGCGGTTAAATAACCTAACCACTGTTGAGAATCGAACCCGAAAAAGGTGTTGAAAAACTGGAGGGTTTGCCGAGTGTTGAGAGAGCATAAGACTCGCAGCCCGAATCGATACATTTCCCACGCTAGACGCTGGTTCGCTGGCCATATAGCCCGGCGAATGAAAAGTGTACGATTTAGAGTGGAGGTTTTGGTTTGAAGGGTCTGCACAATACATTCGACTAAGCGCGGTTGCTTCCGTAGCATTCGCCCTACCAAATAACCGCTGGCAGGATTGATCATACCCGCTGCGGCCCCATAGGCAATAGGGCCAACTGTCTTGGCGCTGGGGAGCTCACGCCCAAGGGGAATTAAGCATTCTTCGGTATCATGGCATTTGCCAAGTTTTATATTCATTGCCGCTAGACGTTTGTTTAGTCGCTTCTGCAAGTGTTCAAATGGCACGGGCTCCGAGGAGGCGAGGCAGGTTTCTTCTAGGAAATAGCGGTTTTCGCCAAGGTGCATGGCGTATAGAAATGTCGCGGGCTCTGAATCAAACGTCTTTTGTGCGCGATAGTCCATAAGAACAAGAGACCGCTCAAGAAATTGCTCTCCAGATTCGACTTCTGCGAGTACACCGTAGGCAGATTGATATCCTATGGCCGGTTCTTTGGTGGGACTGAATTTAGAGAGGGCCCCGGTGCAGTCAAAAACAAGTTTTGCCGACACAGCCATTTCGTCTTGCGTAAATTCAATGCGGTAGCCACGGTGGTTGTCGGGTTGGATGGAACTCGCTTTAGCATCGAGGAGGGGGACTTTGGCTTCGCGCAATTGTTCCAAATAAAATGTTTGTAAATTGAGGTGAGCAAGCCGGTAATATCCGTTGGGCGAGTCGACGCGATTTGTTGGACCGGGAAAGAGGGTAACGTTAGGCCAGGAGCACTCTACTTGGCCCTTTTCGATCAAACCATCTAATTCCCATTCCCAGGCGGCTAAATTGGCTTTCCATGGTGTTTCGGGCGCTGGTGCTGCGCAGACAACCGAAATATCGGCGTGACTGAGTCTGTAGGCCAAAGACAGGGCCGAGGGACCTGAGCCGATGATGCAAACGTCAGTGGAAAGCATGAGTGAATGAATTCTCTTTCGTTGGGTCAAGTGCTTGAATTCAACTTCGAGCTCAAGCATAGAAGTACCCTATGCAGCTTAGAGAGGGTGTCGGTCAACTATGTTAGTCGTGGATTCTTGGTCATCGGGAGGTGGAAAGCACTTATTGGAGGCCCCTGGAGCATTTGTCTGGTGGTACCTCGATCTTATCAACGCCGAGGGAGACGGGGTTGTTCTCATTTGGTCGTATGGGTTGCCTTTTATTCCATCTTACGATTTGCGA
>CAXGXL010000243.1:0-6023 GCA_964013555.1 uncultured bacterium | reverse complement strand
CTCCCACACCTCTTGCTCGTCCAGATGAGAGCACTGCCATCGTCTCATTTTTGACCGCAGGCACAATAGAACCTAATTCCGTCATCACCGCACTTTGAATTTGATCTGGAATAAATGTGCCCCCAACCGTTCCCAATTCCGCCGCCATTAGGCCATAGCCGCTCCCGTCAGGCCTAACCACCGAACACATTTCTAACGCGTTAGCCAAGCCAATTGCCGTTGTATCCACCAGAGACTCGTTCGTACTGCAATCCGCAACAGAGAAATTATCAATCACTCCATCACAGTCGTCATCTACGTTATTTCCGTCAAAGTCTAGCGCCCCCGGATTAACAAGTTCAGGCTCTTCGGCGCAATTTTGTAGAACTGAGTCACAACAATCACCGTCGCAAAGACTATAACCGTCACCATCCTCATCGGTGTCGTTGTCGAGAACTCCGTTGCAGTCTTCGTCAATTTCGTTAGCTTCACACGGCTCAGGGGTGGGCGTCACTTGGCCAGTACAGGATGACCATCCCCCTACATTGCAAACTTGGGTACCGGACCTACAAACCCCAACTCCTTGTGTTCCGTCTGGGCCGCCGTAGCACGTTCTAGTCTCTCCAACCGTGCACTCGCAAACACCTTCAAACTCACATCCGTTATCGTCCTCGCCATCGCAATCAGCAAACCCCTGTGCGCAATCGCACCTCCCCTGAATGCAAGCTCCATTTATCTGACAATCGGAGTCTTCAACACATTCCACGCTTTCGGCTTCGCGTGGGTCGGAACATCCTGATACCACAGCCATCATTCCCATAAGAAGACACAAGTGAAGAAGAGCGAGAGTTGCACAAGTCATAAAACTTGTTTCGTTCTTGATACTCATTTTTTTCATTATCTGTCCTTTAATTCATTTTTTCTGCCGACAAACGGCCGTTCGTTAGGTGAAAGATAGTATCCCCGCGCTCCTACGATTTTTGAGTCATCCCCAAAATAGGGATAGAGCACAACGCAGGTCATTGTCTTTAAGGATCCAACGGCGTTGCTTGAACCACGGAAGAACAATCACTAAGGGCGATTTGATTGATTGCTTTAACACACACACTCGTTGGAGCATCAGTTGGAAGTCCTGAAAGAGTTGCTGGAGAATGAAGCGCATCTAGGGGTGACGCCCCTTCTTCGGCCGATGTTACCGAATCAAGTGCGTTATTGGAGTAGGAGTAAAAGATCCTATACCCAGTAGCCGAACCTACTGAGTCCCAAGCAATAATCAATTCCCCCGCAGCGGGTGTAATCCGTACATTCCTCGGTGCTTCTGGTTTCTCAAAGACCCTTAGCGTCAATTGGTAAGAGGCAATTGTAGCGGGCGTTCCTTGACCCGATACTTTTGCAAAGTAGGTTCCTGGAGAGAGATTTGCTATATGAACTCTTGAAAATCCTCCCGGTGACCGGTCTTCTCCGAGAGAATCACCGGCATCATTGAGCACTTCCAAAATAGTGTCGCCAGCCTCGCCTGTGGTCGTAACAACGACATCCGAAGTAGTTAAAAGTTCAAAATGAGTAAAATCTACGTCTGACTGATTGTGAATGCTTCTACTTTGCGAAACTTCTACGCTTAGCTGATTCTCGACCAAACCCCGAACACTCTCTAGAGTATCGTCTGTCTCAAAGCGGTCCGGTTCGACGACCTCGACTCCACTGGAAGTTACGGTAACAGTCAAATTGTAACCACCAAAGACATCCCAATCGCTTGCTCCTCGAGTTAGTACAAAATACGTCCCCGGACTTAGACCACTAACTTCGAGACGTGAATAATAGTCCCCAACGTTGGTCTCATTGTTGTCATTCTCCGCAATCAGCTCCCGAGAGGCCGAATAAAGTGCTACCTTGGTATCCGAATAATTGGTTCCTGATGTAGAAATCACCACGGTATTGTCCAAACCGATCAGGTCAAATTTTACGTAATCCAAATCGCCAGGCTCATGACTGGAATGCAACTGAGAAAAGCTGCCATCAACGATTGGATTTGAATGCAATAACGATGCTGTCTCAAATGTATTGTCGTGTTCGTACGCATCAGGAGCAAGGGAAACAGATAAACTAATTTGATTCGATGGGTATGTCTCAACGCCATCAAAAATAGCAACCACAACAAAGTACACAGATTCTAGCTCTGGAAGCCCTGTAATATCGAGAGCAGTCGCACTGGTTAAAATAGGTGATGGACCTTCCATTGCTTCAAACCAACTAGAAGTGGAATTCTCTCCAATAGGCAAATCGCTGTAATAGACTCGATATGAATCGCATCCCTGTACAGCATCCCATGTTAAGACAACTTTTGCTCCGACCTGTTCGCCTTGAAGTTCCTGCGGTCCGTCCGGTAAGGGGGTGGATGCAGTCACGCTCAATTCATAGTTAATCGTTGACTGGCCACCAAGAGGAGACGCCACCACAAAATAGGTACCCGCATCCAGAACTCGTCGGAGTTTAACCGGACCTCCCTCCTCCACAAACCCACCATTTACCACCCCACTATTGGCAAGTTCTTCCTGGGAACTATTATAGAGCTGCAAATTGATTCGACTATCCATTAAAGACTGACTGGTGACCAAAACCGTTACATCCTGACGCAACTCTACTTCAAAACGAACAACATCCATATCGCCAGCTGTCAGAGTCCTGCTTTGCGTTTGTGACAACGTCGCAGTGGAAGAAGAATCAAAACTATTGTCCGGCTCAAACGCATCTCCCGTAACCCCGGTAGTTCCCCCACATAGTTCCTCAGCCTCGTCACTTGCATCAGCACACTGTGAATCTCCATCACAAACGTAAATAAGGGGGATGCACTGTTCGGTGCTTTCACACGAAAATTCGGCAGCATTGCAGCCACCTTCGGTAGTTCCGTCACCTCCCGGATTCCCATCGCAATCCGCATCGCAATCACAAGTAGGAGTGCAATTCTCGTCAAGGTCGCATTCGCATGTTCCAGAGGACGCAGCATCATTGATTAAGCCAAAATCCGCAAAAAGCACTCTAGTCGTCGCCCAAACCCTATTTTCTTCCAGCCGAGAAATGAGCTCATTATCCAAGCTCCCTGTAGTATCAGTTCGATACTTGATCTTGATATTATCCTGCCCTACCGATTCGACCGTCTCAGGTTCAAGAGCAAAACGAACTTGTAGCAACTTCCCCTCGGATAAAGCTATTTCCTCCGGTTCAAAGCGCAGGCGATAGGTGCTAGTCAAACGAGTTGGCTCCCCGGTCGTAGACTCTGGCAACTTTTCAATGACAACCGTCACTTCCTCTTCAAACGTACTTTCCGTAATCAAAACGGAGAAAATTCCGTCAGGACTCGAAGCTGTTCCTCCAAGGGTCGACAAAGTGGTCTCCCTCAGGGCGGGATCTGCATCATTGGGTTCACTATTTTGAATGCTTCGGCTGTTCTCAGCCGAACGGCCGCAAGCTGCGATGGAAAAAATGAGAAAAGACAGACAGATACGTTCAAAGCGCATGAATATGCTCTCCATTTAAATGGGCATTTAGGTGTCTCGATGCTCTCAGCCACGGATGCAGGCTCTTTCGGAGGGAATTAGTCGATACTCTCCAACTCCAAACCCCCTTTAGCTGAGGCTATCCTATTTTTGATTCTGCGCTCGACTCTTATCCGGTAACCACAGGAAGGGAGGCGATTCATTTCTTAGATGCAAGCACATTTTTTTTTTGTGAAAAAATTTCATGGAAGTCTCAATAGAGCGAATAGAATTTAGCCCCCAGAGAAAAAGTGTCTTAACTTTCAGTGAATTACAAAATTCACGGTCCATTCCGGAGCAAAATATCGCCTCTCCCCAAAGCTCACTACCTCTTAATGACATAAAATCGACAAAGTGGTCCCGCCAAGAAAAATTCCGAGGCAGCATAACCTACACCCAAATTCTTCGCAGGCTCTCCGCTGAAAGAAGTCCCTTCAAATAACCAGCCAATTGGTCCATTATAATAAATTAGGCGGCGTATTTTCTATGGTGGGAGAAGTAAATGGGCGTCTTATTCGACTACAGGCATTCTAAATTAACCCGTCGAATTCTTACAAAATTGGTGAGCATTGTCTGCCCCCGACAAGTTCGAGAATTCCAAGAAGAAAACACGGTTATTGCTGAAGTTGAGTTGGCACTAAGGGCCCTTCCCCACGTCCCGCGAAACGCCCTGCTGGTCGGCCTACGTGCATTTGAAACTGGCGCAAGGTTGGTACCTTCACATCGAGGTAGGCCCTTCAGCCAGCTCGAAAATAAACAAGCTCGAGCGTACTTCGAAGCATGGCAAACCAGCCCCCTTCCTATCCAGAGTCAGTTCATCAAGGGACTTAGGGGTCTCATATGCATCGCCTATTTCGACTTGCCATCTGTCCAAGAGCACATCGGCTACACTCCAGCGCAATGGGTTGCCCAAAGCAAAGAAAAACGACTTAAACAATTCCTAAAACCCATCCTAGAACATGAAGCATCTATATTGGCACCTGACCCACTTCCCTTAAATCGTCCCTCAGAGCCCCCAACTGAAAGTGAATAACCCTAATGAGTTCTTTTGCTTTCGACTATACCAATTTCCGCAAACCACCCAATGTCTTTGGAAGGGAGGATCTCTACCGTCAGACAACATTGTATTGTGATGTTGTGATCGTTGGCTCCGGAGCCGGTGGCTCAACGGCGGCAGCAGAACTCTCAGAGGCAGGTTTCGACGTCATTGTTCTAGAAGAAGGCGGCTATTTCGGCACCAAGGATTTCACTACTAACGCCAGTGAAATGATCCGCACACTCTATAGAGACGGAGGCGCCACCGTGACCATTGGAACGCCACCGGTCTTTTATCAGGAAGGAGCTATGGTCGGCGGCTCCACCCCTGTCAATGGCGGGATGGCTTGGCGCACACCCGAAAAAATATTGCAACGATGGCACGAAGCTGATGGCTTAGAAGCAATCCAAATGAAGGACATGGAACATTTCTTCGAACGGGTTGAGCGCAGACTTTCCGTTCGGCATCAAGATCCACAGAGCATTGGCATCGATAATCAATTACTCAAGGCAGGAGCAGACAAAAAAGGCTGGAAAACCATACCGAACCTCCGCAACCAAGTGCATTGCACCGGCAGCAATAATTGCGCCTTTGGCTGCCCTACCGGTGCCAAACAGTCCGCACTATTGACCTATATTCCTCGTGCTCTTCATTTCGGCGCCCGTATCTATTCCGATGTTCGAGTCTCGAAGATCACCTTTGATGGGATCCGTGCAACCGGTGTACAAGGCAACGTCGTGCGACTAAATGGCAAACCAGGCCCCACCATCACGGTCAAATCAAAGCTGGTGATAAGTGCCTGCGGAGCTATCCATACCCCGGCCCTATTGCACCGTAGCGGGTATCGCTCATCTTCTAAAATGGTAGGAGGCAATCTGAGCCTACACCCAAACGGAAAACTCGTTGCAATTTTCGATCAGGACGTCCGCGGTTGGGAAGGAGTTCATCAAGCATTTCAAGTAAGAGAGTTTCAAGACGACGGCTTTTTATTTGCGGCTGTGAACGTACCTCCCAGCATTGTTGCAATGGGAATGCATCAATACGGCGATGAACTCGGTGAGATCATGCAAGACTATTCCAAAATGCTCATTGCCGGAATGCTCGTTGAAGACACGACCCTAGGGCGAGTCCGCGTAGATCCATTGGGCAATCCCATGACTTTCTACCAACTAAACAAAATCGATACGGAAAAGCTAATTCGTGGTTCGGCACTCCTGTGCGAGTTGCTCTTCGAAGCAGGGGCACGAAAAATATACGTTCCTTTTGGAAAAATCGGTGTTTTAAGAAAACCCGACGATATCCCCCAGCTATTCGCCGAAACCGTTGAACGAAATACCCTGGAAGTTTTTACCGTACATATGATGGGAACCGCTCGTATGGGAAACAATGAAAACCATGCGGTCACCAATGGATATGGACATGTCTTTGGCACCCAGCAACTCGTCGTTTGTGACGCTAGTATTTTTCCCTCCCCC
>CAXGXL010000242.1:0-6035 GCA_964013555.1 uncultured bacterium | reverse complement strand
TCCACCAATTTCACAAATTACAAAATCCTCTTTAGATAAATCATTTTTTATAAACTGCTTTATGCGATCGGTTATATGTGGGATGACTTGGACTGTCGCTCCAAGATAGTCTCCACGTCGTTCTTTTTCGAGGACCTGTTGGTATATCCTACCAGTCGTATAGTTGCTGTTATAAGAGAGTTTAGCAGAGGTGAAGCGTTCGTAGTGTCCTAAGTCAAGGTCGGTTTCAGTTCCGTCGTCAAGAACGTATACTTCTCCATGCTGAATTGGGCTCATGGTTCCCGGATCTACATTAAGATATGGGTCTAATTTGAGCATGGATATCTTGAGCCCTCGATTTTCAAGAAGCGCTCCAATTGCGGCAGAAGAAAGACCTTTACCTAAAGAAGAAACAACTCCTCCGGTTACAAATAGAAACTTAGTAGTACGTGAACTCATTTCATTTTTCCTGATGGAAAGGCGGCTGTGCCTAGTTGAGCGACTCGTTGTCGGGCCCATTGTAAATCTTGTGGTGTATCAATGCCTCGTGATTCAGACATTGCATCGAAAACTCCTATGGTTTTTCCATGCGCCAATGCACGAAGCTGCTCTAGTTTTTCTCGGTCCTCCAAAGGGTGAACCGGAAGCTGGGTCAACTCTTGGAGAACAGAGTTCCGATACCCATAAATGCCTACATGACGAAAGGAATGATTGCATGCAGAGTCTCTGTCGCGATCGTAGGGGATGGCTGCCCGTGAGAAGTAGAGGGCCCGTCCATTATTTTGGCAAACCACTTTAACGATGTTGGGGTCGTTTAGCTCTTGGGGAGACTTTATTGGCAAGCGAAGGGTCACTAAGTCCGTTTGGCTCGCTTTAAGTTGATCGATGATTGTTTGGATATCTCTGGGGTCGATAAACGGCTCATCTCCCTGAACGTTAACCACCCAATTTGCCTTTATATTTCGAGCAGCTTCGGCAACTCGGTCCGTTCCGCTGGGATGGGTTTCGGTGAGCATTGCGGTCACGTTGTGTGCATTGCAAATTTGGAGGACTTCCGTGCTATCTGTCGCAATGCATATTTCATCAACCCCACGGCAAAGTGAAACTTGATTGTAAACATGGATTACAAGAGGCAGTTCTCCGATGGTTAGTAGAGGCTTACCAGGCAAACGGGAAGAACCGAGCCTGGCGGGTATGATTACCACAGTGCTCATAGGATGAGCCGCTTATAGGTGTGAGATCTGGGCACGTCAAGCGCTCAGTGACATATCTTGAGGGCTAGTGATAAGTTAGGCCGCTGCTGATTGAATTTACTCGACTATCGGGCGGATATTAGCGTCAGTTATGGATTCTTTGAGCTTTTTCATGACTCGGGATTCCAATTGCCGAATTCGTTCGCGAGAGACACCAAACTTGTCGCCGATTGCTTGAAGGCTTTCTGGCTCTTCGCTGAGCAGCCTATTTTCGATAATATAGCACTCTTTATCGTTGCTGGTTTCCATGACTCCGTTGAGGGTTTCTCGAACGATTTCTGCTTCTTGCTCTTCGCCGTATTCCTCTTCGTAGGATAGGTCCGATGCAGGGAGCGTATCCAAATACGTGTTTGACGTGTCATCACCCAGTTTGGTGTCCAAGGAGAAGTCACGTGACGCCATTCGCATTTCCATGTCGATGACGTCTGCCTCGCCAACGCCTAGTCTATCGGCAATTTCAGCGGTGGTTGCTTTGTTGCCTGGACCAGCATCTTTGTCGGCTTGGCTCCTTTCGGAGCGTACTTTGAAGAATAGTTTCCGGCGAGCCGAGTTGAGTCCTAATTTCACCATGGACCAAGAACGTTGGATATAACTTTGAATTTGCGCTCGAATCCACCACACTGCGTAAGAAATCAGACGATACCCTTTGTCAGGGTCAAATTTCTTGACGGCTAACATTAGGCCAAGATTTCCTTCTTGAATAATGTCGTGCATCTTAAATCCATAATTTTTGTATTCGTGGGCTATTTTGACAACAAACCTTAAGTTACTGGTTACTAATCGGTGAGCTGCAGCGACGTCGTTATCGTCTCGATAAGCAATAGCAAGAGAATATTCTTCATCTCGCGATAAGAGTGGATGCTTGCGAATAGCAGTCATATATTGGTCGATATTATTTTCACGAAGGACCAATGCGCTTGTCATTGTGAGGTTTCCTCTCCATCAGGGGTTGGTGTTGAGTGGGAAAGCGTTGGCGGTTCAGAGTTATTTCGAGTAACTGGATTTGAATTTTCTTTGGCGAGCTGGGATAAACTAATATTCTCCAATGTTTGATGAATCGTTCGGTTTATGAAGTCGCATGGATGAAAATTTCCTGCCATCCTAGTGGGCGACGAACTTTTTTGGGGCCCCTCTAGAGCGGTTACAATTTCGGCGATCGAGATTGATACTGCGGGCTTGGCTAGCTGATAACCGCCGTGAATTCCGCGGTGCGAGATAAGAAGACCACTGCGGGTAAGGCTTTTTAGAATCTTTGCGGTCATAGAAAGGGGGAGCTGCAATTGTTGGGCTAAATCTCGACTGCTAAAGCGATATTGAGAGGGGCAGTCTGCTAGTTTTTCGAGAATCGCGATGCCGTAGTTAGTCAATTGAGTTACTCGTAACATTATTTGGCAAGTCTCCGTGTTGAATATTAATATAGGACTGAAACTAGCACTATATTAATCGGACCGCAATTGGGTCTATTTAAAATAGAACCTTTTTTGGTACGAATTCTCTACATTAGGATCATCAGTCCCGTTGTCAAGGTGGGAAACTAAATTCAATTAGTGTAGCTAAGTTACTGATATTCATCACTTATACTCGGTAGCATCGAGTGTAAATTCCAGAACTTGGTGATGATCTTTCGCATTTCTGCCATCGAATGAAAATGTTCCGGCTTGAATCTCTAATTGTTTGAATACTGGATTTTGTGCCTGAAAAAACGAATGGATTTCGGTAACAATTCGTGTAGCGAGCGTTTTAACTCGGTTTGCCATTGTTTCTGGCGCGAGAACAACGAAAACACCCCCGCGAAGGTAGAATATTTCGTCAGTATTTCGAATGCTCAGGGTGATTTGTTGGGCAATAGCCTTGAGGGCATAGACTTTTGTTTCGTTGTCTCCAAGCTCTGGTAATTTCTCTAGTCGCAAGGCAATGCATGAGAACTCGTGGCTGTAGCGTTTCGTTCTATGAAATTCATGCCGGAGCCTTGCATTTAGTTGTGATGCGGTACCGCAGCTTAAGTCGTTAGAGCTGATGCTGCCGGTATCATCAGTCAATCGGAGAATTTCGGGAATGGATGGAATGGTTGAATCTACTCTTGGAGCTTTGTCGGGCGCGGCTCGGGTGCGCGACAAATCTGCTAATCCATAAACTGAGTTAATTAGATAGTGGACTGTTTTGAGCTGGGAACATTGGACCTTGGTAAATTCGATACCGATGCCCTGCTCTGCCGTTATTCGAACAATCTTGCCGTTAATGCTAATGGGAAGGACTCCACGGTCTGTTGGCAGGTTGGCATTAATGGTTAAGGGTGAGTTTACTGGGTGCATTTTAGAAGTTGCCACGAACATTCCACGTTCACTGACATTGACGCTTCGGTTGACGAACCGATTGCTACCAACGGTATAGTCTACGTTAATCTCTAAAAGTTGTCGTGGTGAGAGTCTTTTTTCCTTTTTGATGCCGGCCTTATTCTCCTCCAATTTATTTTGCGCTTTTAGGTCTGTTGCGCGACCAAGAATTTCATAGGCTGAATAGGAGTCCGCAAATCCTTTCAATTCCAGATCAGAAATAGGTCTACAAACGAAATAATCGGATATGTTTCGGTACGTTGATTGGCTAATCAATATTGTACCCGGGGTTGCTTTTTCTTGGAGGCGGGAAGCTAGATTGACGACACTTCCTACTGCAATGTTTCGGTTCTGTGAGCGCAACGGCGTCTCACTTAGAATGACTTCTCCAGTGGCTATTCCGATTCGGATTTGAAGATCTAAACGGCTGCTGAGTTGTTGCCACTTTTGCCGCAAATCATTTGCGCCCTTCTGCATTTCCCAGCTTGCTTCTACGGCGTTTTTCGAATGATCAGTACAAAAGGAGTGGTTGCAGAAGAGAGCGAGAATGCCATCTCCCATAATTTTATCGATCGTTCCCCCGTAGCAGTTGATTATTTCACCCATTTTATGAAGGTAGCTATCTAGGAACTCTTTGAGTTTGGCCGCGTGGAGAGACTTCGACATTTGCGTGTAGGACTTGATGTCACTAAACACAACGGTCATGGTCAAAGGGGAGTTTAATTGGGCGCTGCTCACCTGGTTTTGGTTTGGATTTCGATTGTCTATGGAAGTCATTGTCGATTTGTGCTTTCCCCTAGAATGCAGTTAATTTCGCATGAATTGAGCCAAATGCCAATGGGATCAGTCCAGATTGGGGTGAGCAATAAGAGGCTAACGGTTTTTGTGGCCGCGAAAGTTCTTAGAATTGGCCAATAGAAAAGTAGAATTTTACCGGTGATTCGAGATTTTTCGCTTTCCAGGCCGGGTTGAGCCCTAGACTGAAGCTTAGGGGGCCTACGGGGGTCGCAAAGCTCAGTCCCAGCCCCGTGCCAAATCGTAGAGCAAGACTGTCCAGACTTGGTCTAAACATCCACAAATTTCCGGCATCTAAGAAAACATCTAAGGACATTATCTTGGTGATTGGGATTCTAAGTTCTGTTTTTGCTAACAAGTAGAAGTTTCCCCCGCGGGACGGAAACGCAGAAATTCGCCGATTTCCATTGCTATCTTCTGTGGTTACCGCGGGTATGGTGCTTCGGCAACCAGGAGGAGGACTGCCGCGTTCATAGCATACGTCCTGTGGAATCAGAGATTCTTCGTGAAAACCGCGCAGGCTACTGCGCCCTCCTACAAAAAAACGTTCGTCGAGTGGTGTTTCTTCGAGTTCACCTTTTTCCATTAAAATGCCGCCACCCCATAGCGCTACCGCTAGAACAGCTCTGGAAATTGGTATGTAGCCGGTGGCTCTTGTTTCGAATTTCGTAAATGAATACGAGGGGCCAGATTGGCTGGAGCTCAAAAGTTGGTCTGTATTTTCAAAGTCACTTCCTTCAGCGTATTGAGCATTGAGGCTCAGAATGAATCCATTACGCGGATTGAAGCGGTTATCACGGCGGTCGTAGGTAAGTGTTGTGGCTAATTTTAACCCTTCGTGGTTCCGAATTTCCTTGTTCGTTGGTTGCCGATCTTTCGCGAAATCCTCTTTGCATGTGTCATCGGTGCAATCAAAAATAGTTATATTGGCTTGAGGATCTACGGCTAGCTTTAAGTGATTTCCAGCAAAGAGCTCGACTCCAAAGGTTGCGGTTGTTGAATCGAGTGAATAGGACATCTTGTTGTCTCGAAGATTGGTGAAGTCGAGTCTGAGTAGGGGGCTCAATGGCAGAGTAATGAACTGCGGCGATCGAATACCTACTCGTAATTCTCTTTCAAGCGCTTTGGTTAATTGGTCTTTGGTTGTGATGTAGGTCTTATACCTCTCTCGTAAGGACTCGCCTTGAGGCCCATAGAGCCCAAAAAAGGTTTGCCGGTTTAATTTCACCGCTGATGTAAAGGTAGATGCTGCACCAAATAAATTGATATGGGAATAGGATAAGCCTAACCGCGGTCCGTCCTCCGTCGAGACTCCTCCCACAGTTTCGATACGGTGCCGACTTTGTTCGCGAACTTCTGCGATGAGATCTTTACGTTCGCTTGGAATTTCCTCATCGATAAGTCGCAAGTTGATACTAGAAAAAACCCCTAAAGACGCAATCGAGCGCTGCGACTCCAAGGCTTTATCTAATTGGTATGGAGCTCCTGGTTCTAGTTGCAGTCGGCTTCGAATCAATGCTTCACTGGTGTAGTCGTTTCCTCGAATTAGAATTCTCTCCAACTGGACTTGCGGGCCTTCTTCTATCAAAAAGGTGAGGTCAGCTAATGTTCGTTGGGCGGAAAACTGAATGTCTGTGAAGACCTTCGCGTAGATATAGCCTTTGTTTCTGTATTG
>CAXGXL010000241.1:0-6037 GCA_964013555.1 uncultured bacterium | reverse complement strand
AGCCGGCTCGAAGGGGTTAGTGGTGAAAAATCGATAGATACTGTGCTTTTACCGTTGAATGAGCTGTGGATGACCATCGATTCAGGGGTTAATCGCGCTGGGCTTTTTGCGGCGGTTCATCCAAACCAAGCGGTTCGCGACGCAGCGAATATTTGCGAGCAAGACTATCGAAAGCTCATTACAACCATCGGCCTATCTCGGCGCCTCTACGATGCGGTGGCTCTCATAGATTTGAGCGATGCAGATACCGTGACCAAGCGCTACGTGAAGAATGTTTTGCGGGATTTTCGTCGCTCTGGGGTGGATAAAGACGAAGCAACTCGGGAGAAGGTACGTGCGCTTACTCAGGAGCTCGTAGAAATTGGTCAAGCCTTCGGCAAGAATATTCGTTCGTCTGTGCGAACGATAGAGTTAGATTCCGTTAAAGAGCTTGAAGGCCTTCCCCAAGACTATATTGATGCGCACCAGCCCGGCCCGAATGGTAAGATTGTTTTGACTACCAATTATCCTGATTACATTCCCTTTATGACGTATGCGAAAAATGACGCTCTTCGACTGAAGTTTTATAAAGAGTTTCGCAAACGCGGGCATCCGGAAAATGGTGCTATTTTAGACCGACTTTTAGCTAAACGGTACGAGTTGGCCACACTCTTGGGGTATAAGAATTGGGCTGACTATATTACCGAAGATAAAATGATTAAGAGCGAAGTTGCAGCTGCAGGCTTTATCGAAAAGATTTCGACTCTTTCAAAGCAACGGTCTCTTTCGGATTACGAGCAACTTTTGAGAGGACTCCAAAAGGAAATGCCCGAGGCGACGTTTGTTGGTGATTGGCAAAAGGCTTATGTTGAAAACCTAGTTAAGCAAGAGGAGTATCAGCTCGATACTCAATCTATAAGAGAGTATTTTACTTACGATAAAGTTCGTAAAGGAATTTTTGACATAACCGGGAAGATGTTTGGTGTTCGCTATCTCTTAGTGACTGATGCAAAGACATGGCATTCAGCGGTAGAGACCTACGATGTTCTAGACATCGAAACGGATTCGGTCATTGGCCGCTTTCATCTCGATATGCATCCTCGCGATGATAAGTACAAGCACGCTGCAGCATTTCCTCTGCAGTCCGGTGTGGAAGGAATTCAAATTCCTGTGGCTTCGTTGGTCTGCAATTTTCCTGAGGGGGAGCAGCCCATGGAACACGCTCAGGTTGAGACATTTTTTCACGAATTTGGCCACCTGATTCACCACCTCTTTGGCGGTAAGCACAAATGGGTCGGTGTTTCTGGGTTCAATACCGAATGGGATTTTGTGGAGGCTCCATCGCAAATGCTCGAGGAGTGGGCTTGGGATGCGGCTACTTTGAAGTCTTTTGCAAAAGACAAGGCAGGTAATCCTATTCCCGATGAGTTGGTAGCCGCTATGAATCGTGCTCGGGATTTTGGCAAGGGCCTGTGGGTGCAGCATCAAATGTTTTATGCTGCAGTCTCTTTAAACTTTTATAATCGAGATCCTAGGGAGATGGATACCACCGTGATGATGAAGGAGTTGCAAGAAAAATACAGTCCATTTGACTATGTGGATGACACTTTCTTTCATTACAGCTTCGGTCATCTTGATGGGTATTCTGCTATTTATTACACCTATATGTGGTCACTGGTCATCGCTAAGGATCTCTTCAGTGTTTTTCAAGAGGCAGGTCTGTGGGACAAAGCAGCTGCCAGTCGATATCGCAATCTCATTCTACGGCCAGGAGGCTCGAAAGACGCAGCAGAAATGGTTCGAGATTTTCTTGATCGAGACTACTCGTTTGACGCATTTTCAAAGTGGCTCAGTGCGGGTTAGTTGACGCGAAGTTCTCTACTGAATAGGGGAGCTGCCATGGTAGAAGAAGATTTATTGGGCCATGATGATGATGGCGTTCCCCATTGCGTTTTAGATGCTTGGAACTGGAAAAAAGTTAAGCTCCAACATATTCAAGTTGGTCACATCAATCAAACCTACCGCGTCGGGGTTGAGGGGGAGACAAACGATTATGTTCTTCAGCGTTTGAATCCTATTTTTGGCCCCGCTGTTCACTACGATATCGAATTCATAACAAATCATTTGCATCAACAAGGAATGGTGACTCCTCGACTTGTTAGAACTCGCTCCAAGGAGCTTTGGTTTCTCGATGATGAAGGATGCATGTGGAGGGCGATGACCTGGGTTGAGGGGGAAAATATCTCGGAAGCTAAGTCTGCAAGCCAATGTTATGAGGCAGGTAAATTAGTGGCCCAATTTCATTTGGCGGTCAAAAATCTTAAATATGAATTTCGAAATCATCGTGGAGGCGTTCACGATACGAAGGAGCACGTCAAGAAACTTAGGCATACGTTGGATTCGCACGATTTTCATAAATTGCATGCAGAGGTTTCAGAGTTGGCAGCGGCAGCCATTACCCGACTTGATTTATTGCCGTCGCTTGAGGGACTTCCATTTCGGATCGTCCATGGAGATCTCAAACTCAACAACATCCTTTTTGATCAGGCAGGCGTTGGGCTTTGCGTAATTGATTTGGATACTCTTTCTCACGGGAGCATTGCGGTTGAATTGGGCGACGCATTTCGTTCTTGGTGCAATCCAAGTGGAGAGAGACAAGAAAAATCGTCTTTTTCAATGGCTCATTTTGAGGCGGGCATGAAGGGCTATATGGAAGGTGGTGGTTCGCTTTTTACTCGCGAGGAGTTGCTGGCGATTCCCGCTGCGGTAGAAACGATTTCACTCGAGTTAGCAGTTAGGTTCTTAACCGATGCACTGGCTGAATCTTATTTTGGTTGGGATAAAACGAGTTTCGAAAGTGCCGGCCACCACAATCTTCTTCGGGCAAAAAGCCAATTGAGTTTGGCTATTTCATTTGCGCAGCAGCGTTCTGCGGCGAATCGAATCATAAAAACGATTCTCTAAGCTTAATCGTAGAGGAGTGCTGCCGGCTGGTGTTCGTCAAACCATGCTCGTCCCTGATTGCAAAGCTCCAGGATTCGAGAAAAGGATTCTCCCTGGTCGATGGCTTGGCGAACCTCGGGGAATCCCGTTAGCAAATCAATGGCAGGTACGTCGTCACGAAACTCATAAACGTCGGTTTTCCATTTGAATTGGTGGGGCCAGAGGTTTTTTATCGCCCAGAGAAGGGCGATTCCGGTTCGATAGGGTAGGAATTCATCTCGTTGTACGACATGAAGTTGCAGCCCGTGGCAGATTTGGTTGGTGAATTTATGGAAGGTTGGTTCAAACGCGCATGGACGAAACACAACTCCTGGAAGCTCGAGGCCTTCTAGTTGCGACTTTAGGGCGTAGGAATCAATAAAAGGAGCTCCGAAAAGTTCAAAGGGGCGTGTGGTTCCTCGAGCTTCTGAGATATTGGTTCCTTCAAAGAGACAGGTCCCGGGATAGACTATTGCGGTATCTAAGGTGGGCATATTGGGCGATGGCATGACCCATGGTCCCAAGCATTGGTCAAAGTATTGATTTCGGCTCCAGCCTTCGCAAGCAATGATCTCTAATTCACAATGGATTTCACATGCTCGGTTATAGAGTTTTGCAAGCTCGCCCACCGTCATCCCATGTCGTTGAGGAATGGGATGGATAGCGCAGAAATTTTTCAGATGCTCTAGAATCCCGCCACCTTCTATTTTTCCCGAAATGGGGTTGGGGCGGTCTAATACAATGACCTGAACGTCGGCTTTTGCTGCCTGCTCCATACAAAGAGCCATTGTAGCTTGATAGGTGTAGTAGCGTGAGCCGATATCCTGAATGTCAAAGAGGAGAACATCGATGTCGGCGAGAGACTCTTGACTGGGGGACAAGGACTCGTAGGTGCTCCCGTAGAGGCTGATTTCAGGAAGGCCGCTGATTGGATCTGCGGTGTGGGTGACTCCGATTTGATCTTGGGCTGTAGCCCGAATGCCGTGTTCGGGGCCATAGAGCTGAACAAGGTTGATATCGGAGTGGTTATGCATCAGATCGATGCCGTGCACGAAATCCTGATTAACGGTGGTAGGATTTGCTACAAGGGCTACTCGTTTGGTTTTTAACTCCGGAGGGGGATTCTCCAAGAATATTTCAAGACCTGTTTTCATAGGGAAGCTATGCCACAACTTGCCCTACGAAAACCAGGAGGTTGTTCAATTGGGATAGTTTGCGATAGATGAAAGAGGATGTCGCTAAAAGGTCGTCAGCAAAAAGCTAAACACACCCGAATTAAGGGGAAACCCGGTCGAGTTATTGGTACCGTTGGCCGCCGAGTATTGGTGCGTGATTCCCAAGGAGAACGGGTTTGCTATCTTTCCGGTCAGCGCGCGGTGATAGGAGATCTGGTCCGATGGGAAGATGCTCCGGGTAGTGGCGGGAAGCTCTTGGGGGTTGAGAAGAGGCAGACTGTTTTACGCCGACGAGACCTTCAGGGAAAAGAGAGGATTTTGGCGGCGAATCTGCGGGGAATCGTTGTAGTCTCAAGTCCTCGAAGCCCCGATTTTGATTCGATGCTTATCGATCGGTATATCGTTGCGGCCAATGCAGCCGGTTTAGATGTTCATATTTGCATCAATAAAATCGATTTGGGGCAAATGGACTGCGTTACGCCTTATCTGCGGGAGCGCGAAGCTCTCGGTTATAAGGTGTTTTCTGTAAGTGCGAAGTCCGCAGAAACCCTGGTTGAATTTGAGAGATTTTTGCAAACGAACTCCGGCCAGGAAAGTGGTCCATTGGCACTAGTCGGGCTTTCTGGCGTTGGAAAAACCTCGCTCTTGGCCGCCTTATTGCCAGGGCAGGATGTGGGACCCATTGGTGAGCTTTCGAGTTATTGGGACCAAGGACAGCATACGACGACAGGTTCTAGGTTATTTGAACTTGAAGGAGGAGGGGAGTTGGTGGACTCTCCGGGCATTCGAACCTTTTCGCCCTCCGGCTTGGAGCCAGGTGAGGTAAGTACTTATTTTCCTGGATTTTCCGAGCTTCAATGTCAATTTCGGGATTGCATGCACCAAAAAGGCCAAAAGGGATGTGTAGCGGAGGAGCGTTTGTCGGAAAATACACTCAGAGGTTATCGCCGGCTAATCGAATTTTTGGAGAAGCAAAGCACACCCTATTGAGTGGCGACATTTCAAGGGGGCGTCAATGCAAGATTTCATGCTCAACTTTCGCATCGCTTTGAACTTGCAGAGGCTCTAGAAACTGCAAATTCAATGTTTCGATGTGCGTGCCTTTGGTGGGAAATTGCAGTTCAGTATCTCTCCAAAAGGGCAAAAATAAGATGGCTTGAGCGCTTCGATTGTAGCCGAGTTGCACTAGTTGATTCGCCTCAAAATAAACGCATTTTTGCTCACAACAGTGAAATCCTTGAGCGATTCGATAGAGCCCCTGAGCTTTTAGTGGTTCTAGAGTATTAGCTAGCTCCAGGGGCGTTAGAGTCATCCCCTTGGACGAAAATTGAACCTGATTGTTTTTCCAGTTTTGAGGCAAATAGAGGCCCGGACCTGGATTTCCATGATTATGGAAGTAAACGAGTTGCTGCGCTGGGATACTACCAATTTGTTGAGACGTTCGATAAATCCCGCAATTTGGTAGCTTTTTCATCAAAATTTCCTTGGCTTCGAGGAACTTTCCCCTTGAGCATACCATAACTTCACTTTAAGCCAGTCTTCAATCCTCGATGCATTTTGTGCTGTACAAAATGAGCAAAGCAGGGGCATCTTCCTGGTGGTGCCCATGGATGCTCAAGTGAGGAGGTGTATTTCTTGGCTACTCTCGTACGACGCCGATTGATTTTTAGTTTGTGTTATTTGGTGTTTTTTTCCGTCTTTGGGGGCTTGATGGGCTGCACTACCGTAGAGACTGTTGATAAAGCGGTCATTAGAGAGCCGAGCCCGCCTTTAGAGGAGGGGGATTCATGCGGTGACCTTCGAATTGCTCCTACCGTGTACTATGGGACCCTAGAGCCCACTTATTTGCCAATGACTTCAGAGCAAATTCTAGCTGTGGGAAGCTTTGATGGGTGTTCTGG
>CAXGXL010000240.1:0-6092 GCA_964013555.1 uncultured bacterium | reverse complement strand
GTCAAAGAACGGAGAAACGGGGCTAAAGTCAAGAGGTTCCGCGAATTAAGGGATATTTTATAGAGTTACCTAGATCAGAGAAGCATAGGGCGCTACGGCTTAACCACTTGAATATCTACGAACCCGGATTTGCTGCCCACTTTATCGTGAACCACTAACCGAAAGACATAGGCACCAGCGGGGAGCCCCTTTGATTTTAGCGCAATATTAATAAAAGTATCCCGGTGCTCCACCGACGCGATGAAACGCGACTCGCCGAAACCCTGATCCGCAGCCAACCTGTTACCCGATTGGTCAAATACCACTAAATCGCTCACCAAATGCAATTGGTACCCCAATGTGCTCCTTTGTGATTTGTGATTTCTGATCTGGGCATAAATATAGATTTCCTCGCCAGCAATACGATTCTTAGGGGCCTTCTCGTAAATCCCTAAACCGGAAGCCGGTTTTACGAGCAATTGCCCGTCTAAGACTTGCAACGGTGCCTTATCTGCCACTTCGCGCTCCAATAAATAAGCATAGCGATGTGCTTTTGCGAATTCTTCAGACCTAAGTGCTTTGTCCACCAATTCTGCCCCAGAAGCGGCCATGAGTGCTGTTGTCACCAAGAATGTAAGTGAAACCATCTTGCTCCCCTACGGCGAACCCACTAAGTTCACCCCTATGAATTTGAAACGTTTGTTAATCTGCCTCATAAGCACCCTAGCATGTGCCCCTGCCTCTCAAGGCCCTCAGCCTTCTTCTAGCCCGAGTTCGGCCCAAGCAAAAGCGCCAAAACGCTCTTATGAGTCTCTTATCAAAATTGGCCGCGCTTATTGTGATGCTGGCAAACCGCAAAAAGCCGAAAAGCCTCTAGCTCAAGCAATAGCCCAAGAACCTGCCCGTCCCGAAGCACATGGGGTCCTCGGCTACGCTTTGGCCATGCAAAATAACTTAAAGCAAAGCGCGGCCGCCTACGAAAGGGCTCGGGCCTTAGGTGCTGATGAACGAAAGATATTTCAGGAACTTAGCAGTGTATATGATGTGCAAAAAGAATACAATAAAGCCATTCAAGTCTACCGGGACTGGTTGGATTCACACCCTAGCGATACGGAAATGAAACACGAGCTTAGCTTAACTCTGCTTTTAACGGATCAGCTTTCAGAAGCCATCCAATTGCTAACCGAAGTCGTCGAACAATCCGAAATGCCCTCCCAAGCCAAAACCGACTTAGCTTATGCCTATGCTCGCTCTGGGCAACACGACGAAGCCAAGAGCATACTTACCGCCCTATTCCCTAAAGGCCTTCCCTACAATCTCTTAATTGAATTTGTGCAAACCTTTGAAAAACCTAAGGTGGCGCTTCGTTTTTTTGACCGATTCTCCATCAAGCCACTGGATACGAAGCACCAGAAAATCAGGACCCACCTTGTCGGCTTGGCGGGCCAACCCTAGGCCCTAGCTATCGACCAGCTTCTTTAAAACAACTTCAAGTACTTTTTCCATTGCGATGCGCTCTTGCCCCATCGTATCTCTATCCCGAATGGTAACTGTGCCATCTTCTTTAGTTTGACCATCAATGGTTACGCAAAATGGAGTTCCGGCTTCATCATGACGCCGGTATCTCTTTCCAATGGCATGCTGTTCATCGTAGCGAGCGTTAATGCCAGCTCTGAAGAACTTGGAAACCAACTCGCGAGCAATCTCGGGCAAGCCTTCTTTTTTGACCAGCGGCAGGACGGCTACCTTGATGGGAGCTAAGCGAGGATGCAGCTTAAGTACCACCCGGGTGGATTCATTTCCTTTTGCATCGGTCACCACCTCTTCATGGTAAGCATCTAGCAAATACACCAAGACACCCCGAGTCGCGCCCGCAGCAGGCTCAATAACGAAAGGAGTATATCTCCAGCCATTCTTACCTGTTTCGGGATCTGCCTTGTTCGGGTCAAAATAACTTAGTTTCGCCCCAGAGTATTCTGCATGCTTTTTCAAGTCGTAATCGGTTCGACTCGCGACGCCCTCCAACTCGTCGTCGCCCCAGGGATATTCGTACTCTATGTCGTAGCAGGCGTCTGCATAGTGGGCTAATTCGTCGGATTCGTGGGGGCGATAAGAGAACTTTTCTGGATTATTTGCAAACGAGCGCCACCATTGAAGACGCCGGTCTCTCCAATAGTCGAGCCATTCCTTTTGGGTTCCAGGCTCGACAAAAAATTCCATCTCCATCTGCTCAAACTCACATGACCGAAAAATGAAATGCTCCGTCGTTATTTCGTTTCGAAAGCTCTTGCCCATCTGCGCAATTCCGAAGGGCACTTTCATTGACATGGTTTGCTGGCAATTTAGAAACTGTACAAACATGGCTTGGGCCGTCTCGGGGCGTAAATGAACCGCACTTTGTTGCACGAGTTCTTCAATTCCGCTTCGCAGTTCCTTACCCTCAAGATTGCGGTTCTCCTCAACGAAGCGGGCTATGTCACCCATGGAATCGACTGCACCAAGCTGGGTACGGAACATTAAATTAAATTGGCGCTCTTCGCTGAGAAACGGACTGCCGAACTTGGGGCTGACATAGCCGCGGAACGGGAACTCCCGAGTGGGTTTCTCTGCCTCTGGCTCAAAAAAACCACAGGTCGACTCAGTCACTACTCGTAAGCCCACAAGCTTTTTGCCTTCTCTGCGTAGTTCAACATCATAAAGCTTCAATATCGCCTCTTGGTAAAGCTTAGCTTGTCCTTTATCCGAGCAACGAATCGGCAATTCTTCACCAGGTTGAGGACGCGGTGCTTTGTCGGCCCGAAAACGCTCTTTGCTAATGAGGCAATCCACCAATGGATCTGAAAAACCAGCTAAATGACCGGATGCATGCCAAACTTGAGGATGCATAATGATTGAAGCATCGATCCCGACAACATCCTCACGCTCGTGAACCATAGAACGCCACCACTCGTTCATGAGGTTGCGTTTCAGCTCCACCCCTAAAGGGCCATAATCGTAAGCACTCTTCAAGCCACCGTAAATTTCACTAGACTGAAAGACAAATCCCCGGCGCTTACACAGGCTCACTACCTTTTGCATTAAATCAAGTTCGGTTGTTTTAAGATTCGCCATTATCAGCCTCCATGCTTTGACTCTCTGAACTCATCGCCCAATAGACTAAAGTGTAACGAGTTTCCACCCCTCCCAAGCTCGATTTTAGGCTCAGCTGGCCTATCGAAAACGAATTTCGATGCTCAAACCCTTTAAGGTGTTGAAACGACTTCAGCAGAAAGGTAAACTATCGTCCTCTGGAAAGTGGAGTAGGTTGAGGAGAAGCCAGATGAAAAAGAAAGAGCAAGAACGTTTTCGTAACCTATTGGTCAAAGAGAGAAATTCGATAGTTCAAAAGGCTAGCAAGACACTGTCTGAGGAAAGCACGCTAGATGTAGCGGACATGCCAGATGAGATCGACCAAGCCTCGGCCGAATACAACCAATCCTTTATTTTTCGCCTACGAGACCGAGAGAAATACTATCTCTCCAAGATCGACAAGGCCCTGCGCAAATTGGATGAAGGTTTATTTGGTGTTTGCGAAGAATGTGAAGAGCCAATCGCTCTAAAGCGCTTGGAGGCTAGGCCTGTAACCACGCTATGCATTCGCTGCAAAGAAGAGCAAGAGATGGAAGAAAGAAGCTACGCTTAACTGCAGTGCATCATTCTATATTGGCTACTTGTTCTTTAAATCTCTCAATTTCAGTTTTAAGCTCAATTACTAATTTGCTTATCTCGATGCTTCCACTTTTGGAACCGGTGGTATTGCTCTCGCGCAGTAATTCTTGAGCCAAAAAGTCTAAGGAGCGCCCCACCTCCCGACCATCGGCGAGTCTTTCCTCTACCTGCTGAAGGTGCGCCTCTATCCGGTCCAGTTCTTCGCGGACATCGCAACGGTCGGCAAAAAGTGCTACCTCGCGAGCGATAGCCTGTGGCTCGACCGCCACTCCACTCCCTTGCAAGAGTGCCTCGACCCGCTCTTGTAGTTTTGCATGGTAGTGAGTAACGGCTGTCGGCGCGAGCTCGCCAATAGCCATCCGTATGGAGCCAATTGCTCCGCAAATCTCAGCTAAGACCTCTTTGAGCTTTGTTCCTTCAAAGGTCCTCATTGCCACCAGTTCTTCGAGGGCTTTGCTTGCAGTCTCTTGTACTCTCGACCATTGCTCTTCATTGAGTTCCAAAGAACGCTTGGGATCAATAACGCCAGGCAACTGTGCGATATTTTGACCGGTTATACCCAATCGCTCAAAAACGGAGTGATAAGCCAACGCAAGCTCTTCGTTTACGGATACTTTGGCTTCGTCCGCGGTTTCTTCTACAAAAACCGTCATCGTAACGCTCCCTCTTGTTACGTACTCCCGGATCAAGCCTTCAAGACTGCTTTGATAGCCCGTCATCGACGTTGGCAACTTTATATTCGATTTAAGAAATCTCCCGTTAACGCTTTTGACTTCAACGCTCACTCGAATCCCATTACCTTCTTGCGAAGCGGCACCAAAGCCCGTCATACTTCGTAACATATCTTTATCCTTCCAGTATTCGTTTCAAGGCCAAATCGGGATCGCAATCCGATCCTGCGTCGCCAGTGATCTGGCCGCGCAGCTTCTCCGTATGCTCCAGCCAAGCCCGCCGTACTTCACTTGGTACGCCGTGTTCTTCGAGGACATCTTGAAGAATTTTCTTCCGACGCGCGAATTGGCCCCCCATAATGGGGTGTTTGCGATGTGCATTCCGAAGGGTTCGCCCTTCATAAGTGATATCCGCACCGAGAAACCGCGCGGCAAACTGGAATTCCATTTCTTTGAGGTGATCTCGGTCAACTTGAACGAAAAAGAAGCCAATCATCGTGTCGTTGCAAACTCGGTCTACAAAAGCCCCAATTATCTCGCGAAGCTTGCTCTCTCCACCAAGTTGGTCATAGTAGCTTTTTGACACGATTCTTCCCTTGATTTATCAACCTATTTGGAGCTCAAATACAACAAATGAATTCCGTCATGTTTAGATCGCTTATCGTGGCACTGGGTACTTTGTCTAGCCTTGGTTGCCCCTCCCGGGCCCCCGACGGCCCCTCGTCCGACCGAGATCCCCCTCCATTGCAGCATCAATTTCACCTACATGGAATTCAAATAGAAGAGCGTCGCTCAGGTCGTGTCCTCTGGAAAGGAACCGGAACTGAAGGTGGGGGCGATTTCGAAACTTCTGAGATTTCGGACCTTCGTTTGACTCGCCATCCTCAGGGCCCCAGCGAATCGCCTATTACGGTTCACTCTGATTCGGCTCGGCTCGCCTTGGGCCAAGGAGAAGCCCTTTTCTCGAAAGCACGTATTACCGATCCTACAGGGCGTGTTCTTCATGCAGGAAATGCTCAATACAACGAGAAAACACAAACCATTGAGAGCATGGGCCCGATGAGCTTTACCGCATCTGGCCTCAATATAGCAGGAACCGCCTCTTTGATCGACCTTCAAACAGGAGAGGTCACCATCTCTGGTCCCATCACCGGTAGGTTCACCCCTCAGAAGCAACGACCACCAGAACCTCCCCAACCTTCAGGCCGCGGCCTTCCAACTGAGCCCTAAGGCGGGCCGATTCCGCCTCCAAAAGACGACGCAAATTATGGTCCTGAACGTAAAATATCGCACGAACTCTTCCATCAACCATTATATCGATTGAACATCGCAACCGGTCGAACAATTCATCCTTGATCTCAATCTGAAAACCCCTCGTTCCATCCGGATTCTCTGCACAAAAAAGGCGCTTGACCGCATCCTCTAGCGGAACATCTTCAGGAGCCTCCTTGCCCACCGCAATTCCTCGCCTAACGACGGGAGCCCCAAAGGGGGTTTGAATGGCGGAGCTTGAGGACAGCCCAAGTTGAGACTCGCCTGCATCTTTTTTTTCAAGCAGCCTACTTAGAGCCTTTGGATAATGCCGTTTTTTAGTGGGAGCCATAGTAGCAATAAACCGAAAACGCCACCTAGTTTCAACCCACTGTTGACATGGAACCCGGTCCTGCGGCATACAGCTTTCGGCGGCGCGGTACCCAAGTGGTTAGGGAGCGGTCTGCAAAACCGTTACACGCC
>CAXGXL010000239.1:0-6098 GCA_964013555.1 uncultured bacterium | reverse complement strand
GGGATGATTGCGTGCAATGAAAAAGGAATCTGTATACTACTGGCAACCTTGGGATTTTTCGGGTGCGACTTAGTAGACGAAACCACAGAAGAACCGCTCTCCTGTACTCAAGATTTCGATTGCAATCCAGGCGAGGTTTGCTCTGAGCAAGGCGCTTGCACCGTCACCGCGAAAAATGGAAAACGAGTATTTGGTAGCCAAGAACTCGCATCCGAATCAATCGATGACCAGTTCTTGGTTTCGGTTCATTCGCTCCCCGTGGGAACTCAATCTCCCAGCGGAGATCCCTATATCTTCTTTACCCTTGAAGGCGCAGCCTCTTCCAGCATCGCAAAAAAAATAACCAAGCAGGTTCAAAAAGTTGAAACCAACCCGAAGTGGAAAAACCGATTTGCGATGGATAAGGCGCGCCACCAAGCTATCAACGACATGATTGAAGGTATAAAAAGCGGGCATCGAGTGATTCGCGACGGGCAACACAAGAGTGCTTCCTGCGCAGATTGCGATTCCTTAACAATGTGCTGGAAGGGGCAATGCACCAGCGATGTGGTCGCCAAATTACCCAACAACACAGAATTTTCAGGTACTCTCGCGACGGTAATCGAAAACGAGGCAGCGACCCTTAACGTCGTTTTGGAAAATTCTATGAGTGATGACGCCAAAAACAAAGCCAAAGATGCTGCTAATCTCTTCGCAGCCAGCCTAGCTGGGCAATTACCCTATTTTGGAAAGCAAGCGCATGAAGGCGAGTTGGACTGCGATGAAGATGGTCGACTGAACCTATTTTTTACAACGAATCAAATCCAAGAGGGTGTAGTCGGCTTTTTTGTTGCGGAGGACTTCTTTCCGGCTTCCGATGCCTCTGCCACAGGAAACGCTTCAGATATTCTTTGGGTTCAAGCTCCAAATGAGACAAATAGTACAATGAGTACGGTCGGAACCCTAGTTCACGAGTACGTCCACCTAGCCGCCTATGGTATCCGAGTCTATGGAAGCCAAGAACCAGCAAGAGAGGATTTGTGGCTGGACGAAGCGCTAGCGCACACAATGGAGGACCTGATGGGCTGGGGACCATCCAACGTAGATACCGCTCAGGCCGCCTTAACATCCTGGAGCACGACTGGCTTTGCCGCTCGACGGGATTCCACAGAAATGCGCGGCATGGGGTATACTCTGATTCGCTATCTACTAGATCGTAAGGCAGCGGCCGCAGGCGCTACCAAAGCTACAGACCCTAGTGTGGTCAAGATCGCCCAAGAAGTTATCTCGGAGCTAATGCTAGAAAAGGAAAAGGGCTTCGCCCATTCGTTCTTTCAGAGCCAAAGCGCCACCGATTATAGTCAGTGGCTTTTGGCTCTTTATGCGGACGGAAATGAAGACCTTCCGCAAACAATCGTTCCTGGCTACCTCAGCGTAGACGAAGCACCTACGGGGAACCTCCAAGGATTTGGCCCTTGGGCAACGCTACGTGATACCGATGGCAATGACATCGAATTCGAAGGCCTAGAGCCGGAGGAACTTGATGGCCCTCCAGAGGAAGAAGAAGGTGAGATTTTCGTGGGAGGTAGCGCACTCTACCTCATCACGGGGCTAGAACCTGGCACCCATACAATAAAAGGGGTGGGAGACGCCTTCGTGGGAGAAGAAGCAGCCGATCTCTACCTCTCCGTTACGAAATTACAGTAAAAGGACAAAACAATGACCCGTAAAATTCTCGGACTAGGACTCTTTTTTTGTGGTTTGCTTGCCTGCGCGGGCAGTGCGGTTGTCATGGCACAGCCAGACACTGGAGCTATGGACGAAGATCCACTAAGTGAATTGGCTGCGATGGCCGATTTCCTAGCGGAGGATGGACCCGACGCCGGCGGCTCCATCAGAGCGAAAAAGAAACCCGACTCTACCCGAACCAACCGCATACGAGACAAACGCAATATCCAAGCCAAGGTAGTAAAGGTTAAATTGGGTCAATTCCCGAGAGTAGCTTTGAAACTCAAAGTCCTAAAGGATGCCAAAAAAGGGCGGGGCGGACGCAAGGCATTCCGAAGAAACTCACGGCTAGTGGTAACTCCTAATCTCGATTATAAGCCGACAACAGCAGACGGCCGACTTAAGGTTGATTTCAAAGCCCCGATGACGGTGCGAAATGCAGGAGCTTACTACCTCACACCGGGAGATAAAGTAGTTCTTCGCCTCGGCAAAAAAGTGGGCAACTATTGGACTGTAGACTACATTGAACGGAAATAGATGAGTTCGCCGCGCAAATTAGGTAGTGAAAAAGAGTTACCCAAAGAGCCGTCAACACGTAGCTCGGGCCTTTTACACAAAACTTCGTTAAATAATGGTTTTTACGACAAACTCGATACCTTCAAGGTTCTTCCTTGGGTATTTCTTGCCTTCGTTTGCGCGACCACCTCGGCTCTCTTGGCTCCTGAATTAACAAGGCGGCACTACCCCTCTGGAGAAGAGCTTCTCGGCACGCCCGCTCAAGCTGACCTAAAAGCACCATTTGATATCGAAGTCCCCGACGAAGACAAAACGAGACTAAGGCGGGACGCAGCCGTCGCCGCTGTAGGCAGGGTTTTTGACTATGATGTAGGCCTTATTGACATTACATCAAAGCGCGTGAGGCTATCTTTTAACGCCACCCGAGAACTGCTACAAACCAATGCCCCTACCCAGGAGGACAGCCGGCTCTTGGCCGCCCAATTCAGCAAAAGCTTGAATATCTTAATTTCACTGGAGGAGTCAGACCTGCTCTTCTCTCAAGGTTACTCTCAATCCCTTGAGCTCGCTTTACGGCGAGTGCTTGAACATTTTCAGTCCCAGCCAATTGTGTCTGAAGCAGCCCTGCTGGCAAGAGATATAAAAACCGGCATCGCTATTCAGGAAGTTCCTGATTCCCAAAAGGAACCTCGCCTGGTGGAGACAGTTGCGTCCATCAAGGACTTAGAAACAGTTCGAACTGAAGTATTGGCTAACGGAAGTCAATTCTTACCGGATATGCCGCCGACGCAGCGCTCCATCCTGCTTCGTCTGGCAAATAAAATCCTCCAAGTAAACCTAACCGTAAATAGAGCTGCCACAGAGTTAGCTAGAGAAGTGGCCCGACTAGAGGTCCCTACAGAGAGGATCCTCGTTAAGCGCGGTGAGATGATTGTGCGCGACGGGGAAAGAATGACCAGGAGGCACTTGCTGATTTTCTCCTCTCTAAACCGTTCCAGTAAAAAGGCCCAGCACTGGCTTATCATGCTAGGGGCCGGCCTTGTCATCCTCTTACTTGTAGGCGTTAGCTTCTATGCTACTCGCGCCCAACGGTGGCGCCTGCAAATGCGAACCAGAGAGATCATCTTTTTGTCATGCACTTTTGTAGTTATGGTAGCTTGCTCTCGCCTGTGGCTCGTCATTTCCTCTGCCATCCATGAAGCGTATCCTCTAATCCCTCTAGAAGTCTTCGCTTACGGCATGCCGGTTGCTACCGGAGCGATGGTGGTCCGACTAGCTTTAAGGGTTGAAGCGGCACTTCTCTTCGGCACTATTGGTGGCTTGGTCGTTGCTCTCTTAATGAACGATTATTCTTGGTATGCAGCCTATGCATTCGTGGGCGGCATTCTAGGGGCGAGTTTAATTGGAACAATCAACGCTAGAGGCGATGTCTTGCGAGCAGGCGTGTGGGCAGGGCTTGGCCAAGCGGTTTTTGCAGTAGGCTACCTTTTCTTTGCCGGGATAGCAGAGGGCTACACCATAATGACCGCCGCCCTTACGGCTTTTGGGGGCGGAGTTCTCTCTGGCTTCGTGGCTCTCGCGGTGACACCGGTAGTTGAATTTGTATTTAGGTACACAACAGAATTGAAGCTACTTGAACTCGCAAATTTGAATCACCCCGCCCTTAAGGAACTCATTGTCCAAGCTCCCGGCTCCTATCACCATAGCATTATTGTTGGGTCTCTAGCCGAAGCAGCAGCCGAAGCTATCGGCGCAAACCCGCTATTAGCTAAAGTCATGGCCTATTATCACGACCTTGGGAAAGGTTGTAACGCGTCGTACTACATTGAAAATCAGCGTTCAGGCATCAACCCCCATGACAAACTGAACCCATCAATGAGCGCAATGATTATTCGCCGGCATGTAACGGAAGGATTAGAGATTGCAAAAAAATACGGATTGGGTGAACAGATTCAGGCGGGGATTGCAGAGCATCACGGCACTACCCTGATTCATTATTTCTACCACAAACATAAAGAGAACGAAGACAAATACGGCGAGGTATCGGAGCAAGAGTACCGGTACCCGGGGCGAAAACCCCAAAGTAGAGAATCCGCTCTAGTAATGATCGCCGATTCAATCGAGGCCGCCGCCCGGTCTATCGCCGAACCGACCACCGCACGACTACAAGGGCTGGTGAACCGCATTATTAACATCAAATTTACAGACGGTCAGCTAGATGAATGCGACCTGACTCTCCGTGATTTGCATATTATCGCAAAAGCATTTATGCGCGTCTTGGACTCGATTTACCATCAACGAGTAGAATACCCCGAATTACTTAAGAACCTTTCAAGAAAAAAAGAAGATCAGAAAAAAAACAATGTCGATTGCGATTCAAAATCAGCGAAAGGAACCACGAATCCCGTCCAAGCAAATCAGACGGATCGCCCAGACGATTTGCGCCGACTTGGGTTATAACAACTTTGAACTTTCCATCCTCGTCACCGACGATGATGGGATTCAAGAATTAAATCGAACGTGGCGCTCGAAAGACAAACCTACCGACGTCCTCTCGTTTCCCCAGCTTAATACCGAGACGACCCAAGAAAATTGGCCCGAATTCCCCGATTCGTCGGCCGATACCGCCCCTGAGGCGGTATCCTTTCTCGGAGACATTGTTATCAGCGCCGAGACAACCCAACGCCAGGCAAAGGCAGCGGGTGTTTCGCTCGAATCGGAATTCCGACGTCTCTTGGTACATGGTATTTTACATCTCCTAGGCTACGACCACGTCCATGGTGGCCGACAAGCTGCAAAAATGCGGCGCGAAGAAAATCGGATATTAGAACTTCTGGACACACAACTTGGGGCGGGGTGAAAAACTAAGGCAACGCGATGCAGGCCTAGCCCTGCTTCTTGGTGTCGTAGGCGCGCTGTCTTTTCCGTTGGTTGTGCCGCCCCTTGGCACCACTCCATTATTCGAAACCTTACCTCGCGAGTTAGGAGCCTTTATCTGTATTGCGGGCCTCTTTTGCTATGCACGGTCGAGCAAAACTCTCAAAGAGAAATTCTGGTTCGGCACTACTTCGGGCTTTAGTTTTTTCGCGGTTCTCCTTTACTGGCTCACTATCGCCATGAGCGACTTTGGTGAAATGCCCTGGTGGCAGGTCATTTTTGTCTTCACATTATTGGTCAGCTACTGTGCCTGCTATTGGGGACTGGGGGTTATTCTAATCCACAAAATAGGTCCCAACTCGCCCCTTGCAGCACTCGCTTTTGCGTCGAGCTGGGTGCTTGTTGAATATTGCAGAGGTTTTTTATTGACAGGCTTTCCTTGGGGAGAACTTGGCTACAGCCAAGCTAGGGTCCTTCCCCTTGCCCAATGGGCGTCAATCGGTGGCGTTCACGCCGTGACTTTCTTAGTTGCCCTAGGAGGCTCATTAATAGGGAATATAGCTGCATCTATCAAAACGAAGCAGGCGTTTTTTGGAGTAGCCCATCTTGCACTCTTCGCATTCATTTCGTGGGGTGGGGGAGTCCTGCTTTTAAACGCTGCTCCGAAAGCCCAAAGCAAACAACGTATTGGAATCGTCCAGGGCAACATCAAGCAGAGCCTAAAGAACAAAAGCAACCAACATCGCCAAGCAATCATTAGACGCTATCGAAATGGAAGCCTTCGCGCTCTGGAGAAGAGGGCAGAAGTACTGATCTGGCCTGAAGCGGCTTGGCCAGCCTACATCAATACTCAATCACAATACTTTTCTTTGCTTGAACTTGATTCGCCCGTTTACATAGGTGCACCTTCATTCGCACTTGGCCCCCAACGACGACATTTTAACAGCGTATTTTGGGTAGAGCCAGACGGTACTATCGGCGGCAGACAAGACAAGAAC
>CAXGXL010000238.1:0-6098 GCA_964013555.1 uncultured bacterium | reverse complement strand
CGTAGGCAAAGGCAGTGCCCAAGCACTTAGCGCGCAGTCCGCGCGCGTTGCCGTTACCGAAATTGATCCGATTTGCGCCCTACAAGCATGCATGCAAGGCCTGGACGTTATCACCGTCGAAGATTCATTAGAAATGGGGTATGATATCTACGTAACGGCTACCGGTAATAAAGATATCATCACAGCCGAGCACATGAGCAAGATGAAAGACAAAGCCATCGTCTGTAATATTGGGCACTTTGACAACGAAATCGATATTGCCGGTCTTGAAGCTATGCAAGAGCGTGGTGAGGTTGAACGCATTGAGATCAAGCCCCAAGTTCACGAATGGAAATTCAAGGCTACCGGTAAGAGCATCATCATCTTAGCAGAAGGGCGCTTGGTCAACCTTGGCTGTGCCACTGGGCACCCAAGCTTTGTCATGTCGAACTCTTTTGCAAATCAAGTCATTGCCCAAATAGAGCTGCATGAGCGCGCCGAAGAATACGGAAAATCCGTTGTCACTCTACCCAAGCACTTAGACGAAAAGGTAGCTGCACTGCACCTAGCTAAATTCGGTGCAAAACTCACTGAGCTTTCGCAGGAACAAGCCAGCTACATTGGCATTGATGTTCATGGGCCCTATAAGCCTGAGCATTACCGCTACTAAGCAACTCCTTTGATTTAGTCTCGGTACCGCCCCGGTACCGAGGCCCTCGCTTCCTCTATTCTCGGTAAAATCCATGTCTCAAACAAAACAAACTACTGAAGATCTACTCGATTACATCCACAAAAGCCCCACGCCATTTCATTGTGTAGCTGAAACGGCTTCGCGCCTTGAGGCCGCCGGTTTTAGCCAATTGCAAGAAGGCGATTCGTGGTCGCTTAAAGCGGGAGGCCAGCACTACGTCATTCGTGATGGAGCCTTGGTTGCTTTTCGGGTTGGAACTAGCCCCGCCGCAGAATCGGGGTTTCGGTTGTTGGGTGCACATACCGACTCTCCCAACCTTCGCGTCAAGCCCCAAGCCGATGTGAACGAAAAAGGCTACAGTCAATTAGGAGTAGAGGTCTACGGCGGGCTATTGACCTACACGTGGCTCGACCGCGATTTAGGTTTGGCAGGTAAAGTTGTTTTGGCAGGAGAAAATAAACCCTCCGAAATTAGCTCGGAGTTGATTTGGATTGACCGGCCTCTGCTTCGGGTTCCTTCACTCGCCATTCATCTTAATCGAGATTACCGAACCGAAGGCCTCAAGCTCAACAATCAAAATCACATGGCGCCCCTTTTGGGTCTTGCCGACGAAAGTGATTCGACCACCGGCCTCAAATCTTTGTTAGCCAAAGAACTTCAGGTTGAACCTGAACGCGTTTTGAGTTGGGAATTGTCTTTAGCGGATACCGTGGCGCCATGCTTAGGAGGAATGGACAATGAATTCATATTCAGCCCTCGGCTGGATAATCAAGCAATGTGCCATGCATCAATATTAGCTCTTATGCGGGTTCAAAATGCACCAGCTGCAACGAGTGTTGTCTGCCTCTATGACCATGAAGAAGTGGGCAGCGGCTCTTCCAGCGGGGCTGGAGGTTCGGTTACCGAAGATATTCTGCACCGAATTGCTGACGTAGAAGGACCCGGCGCCTGCGCTGGAGGCTTTACCCGAAGTGTAGCCCACAGTCTCCAAATCTCTGCTGACATGGCTCATGCCATCCACCCCAATTATGCAGATAGGCACGAACCGAAGCATCTGCCAAAATTGAATCAAGGCCCCGTCATTAAGATCAATACCCAGCAACGATACGCCACCTGCTCTGAGGGAGCAGCACTCTTCGAAGCGTGGTGCCAAGAAGCCGAAGTGCCTTTTCAAAAATTTGTCACCCGAACAGACTTGGCGTGTGGCAGCACCATTGGACCGATTTCAGCAGCCCGAACTGGTATCCGTACAGTAGATGTAGGTAACCCGATGCTCTCGATGCACTCCATTCGAGAACAAGCCGGCTCTCAAGATCCAGAACGAATGGTAGCTGTGATGCAACGCTTCTTGGAACACTAAAAATAGGCTTTCATTTGCATGTAAACCATCGGTGGTAGACTACCAAACTCCGTAATTTCCTCGGAATTTCCATAGGGAATCATCCCCCCAACCACCAGATCTGATTCATCGGAAATTGAAAGACTCAAGCCTGGTTGCACTAAAAGAGACTTATCACTTAACGAGTAAAGCACGACAAAGCTGCCACTTAGAATAGGAATAAACTCGTACTGAGCAAGGCTCCCCAAGAGATTTCCGCTTATGTGCATGAGCCTTCCACTCTGATTGAGCGCTTCAAAGAGTTGATGGGACGAGTTCTCTCGAAAACCTTCAAGTTCCCGAGTCATAACCAGCCCGTTGTAGAGATACTCCATCCCCAAATACAGTCCACTCAAAAAGCGGTAACCTACTCCTACAACCCCCATCCCATAGGCTGGGCTAATGTCCTGGGAGTCCGGCTGATACCAGCTCAATTCCGATAGAACTGAGACTCCATGAACGTCTCCAGCAATAGCCCCGCCCAACTGGTATCCCCCAAAAATCTTGCCACCCTGAGCGGTTAAATCCCAACCATGAAACGTCGTATATCCACGAAGTAACACACTTGAACGCAACCAACTCGCCTCCTTGACATCACGACCGGCCACACCGACTAAAGTCAGTCCCGAAAAATCACCCACTGGGATGTCTACCCGTAGCGCATCAACGCCGCCCTTATAATCTCGGTCAAATTGCGTTGCCCCAAAGGGTCGAAATACATCTAGAGGGTTCCAAAAAAAACCAGTTCCAAAACTGATTGCTTGCCTCCCAATGGTTATATCCAAGAGTTCGTGTTTTATTTTAAAATTAGCCCGGTCAAGAAACCCCATCGAATAGATATCCGATTCACTCAACTCTTCATCGATCCATTCCCAGCGAGTATCAACGGTTCTATTCCGAATCCATCCACCTCGCGTCCGCATCGATCTCGATAGCCCTGCTGTGGCAACCGTCGTGCTCATTACGGCATTAATTTCGAAATCGAACCAATCCGTCGGTTTGCCTCCAAGAAGAAACCGGAAATTGCCTTGAGTCAAAGCATCATGAGCGCCTTGTCCAGCATTCGGCATTCCTCTTGCCCCCAATAGGAGCATTCGCGCACTTCCATCGACGCCAAAAGTTCCATCGGTATCCCCTATCATCCCCCATACCGGCGTCACCCAGCACAAAAACAGGACGGCGAAAGCCAATCTAAGAAATAGCACGAGATGCACTCCCTTGATCGATGAGGCCATCGCGCAGACGAATAACCTCTTGCGAACGCTCCATCACATCCTTGTCGTGCGTCGAGAAAATAAAGGTAATTCCTTTTTCTGCGTTCAATTCGGCCATCAAATCCATTAAGGCTGCTCCCGTAGCAGAGTCAAGATTGGCTGTTGGCTCATCTGCCAATACAATCGCGGGCTCACCAACAATCGCTCGCGCCACCGCTACACGCTGCTGCTGCCCGCCTGACAATTCTCGAGGAAATCGATTCTCCATTCCCTCAAGTCCCACTCTCTTAAGTATGGCCATGGTGCGCTCCCGCCGCTCATTATCCGACACCCCCTGGAGCATCATAACGTATTCCGCATTTTCGTATGCCGTCAGAACCGGCAAGAGATTATAGGCCTGAAAAATAAAGCCAATCTTATCCAAACGAAGCTTGCTTAGTTGCGAAGCGTTCAGCCCATTAAGATCGGTTCCAGCAACCGTGCACTGTCCCGAAGTCGCGCTATCTAGACCACTGATGATATTGAGCAAAGTGCTCTTACCCGATCCTGACGGCCCAGCTACAGCAACAAAGGCTTTTTCTTCCAAGCAGAGATCGACACCTCGCAAAGCGCGAACCATGATATCTCCACTACCGTAATCTTTTGTAATATTGGAGAGTTCTACCAAAGACATCGATTACCTCAACACATCCGCAACCGATATTCGGTTAACGCGTAAACTCGAAAAAAAACTAATCAAAACAACGGCCGTCAAAACGATGGCACCTAAGACCCAGAACATGGAGGCTTCAGGCTTGGGATAGCAAATCGGATTAATCGTAAAACCTGAAAGGGTAGTTCCCTCCTCCACCATACCCGATAAATCGATGCCGTTAACCATTGCGCCCCAAGTAAGTCCCGCGCCTAAACCCAAACCAACTAGCACACTCACTGCACCGACAATCAGAGACTCCATTAACACCTGGGCTCGGATCAAGCCTGGCGAAGTTCCCAGGGCCAACATCATTGCGAATTCACGAGTACGCTCTAAAACCGACATGAGAATGGTATTCCAAATCGTAAAGAGACTCAGAAAAACTAGAATTAAAAGCATAAACCAATTACCAGCTCGGTCCACATCCAAAAGTGCTGCCAGATCTGCAAGCACCGCCTCCCAAGGCAGAATAACCATCGCCTCAGCCAACTGCCTCAATTCCCCCCAAGCTTGAAGCCTTTCAATCAACGGCGTCTGCTCGCGTCTGTCCTCCAACACAATGCCTAATTGTGTGTAGTCCTCCAGGCGCAGGCCAAAAAATTGTTGTGCAGCCTTGAGTGATATTTGAATGAGATGCCCATCCATTTCTGGAGAGTGCATTTCGAAAATTCCCTTCACACGAAACAACTCTTCCACCAATTCACCATTAACGTCGTTGCTGGACAAAACTAACTTCTTACCGACCTTCAACTTAAGTTGCTCAGCTAACTTACTACCGACCACAATCTTTCGTTGGTCTGAATCCGCGAGATACGCCCCATCAATGAGGTTTAACGATATAGGAGACACCCCATTTTCACGTGATGCCTCGACTCCCATAACCGCCACACCCACAGCCCCCGAGCCAGACTTTGCTACCCCCTGACCTTGAACAACCGCTTTTGCAGAAACGACGCCAGGCATTGCAACAAGTTCTTTTCTAACTTTGTCCGTAACTCTAATCCGCAAGTCTACTGCCGGTGCATCTCGGTACTCTTTGTGTTCTAACGTGATATGGCCAGATTGAATCTGGACTGCATCGTTAATGACCTGATCGTGAATTCCATATTGAAAGGCCAGGAAAAAAAGGGAAAGAGCTAAGCCGCCACTTATAGCGGAAACCGTAATCATCGTTCGACGCCAATTGCGCCAAATACTGCGCCATGACACTCGCATCAAACTCACCAACGAAACATCAGACATGCTTCATGGCCGTAACGGGTTGAAGCCTCGCGGACTTCACTGCCGGGTAAAAAGAACTCAAAACCGTGATAACGAAGATCAGAAGCATCGAATTGATAACCCCCATCAAAGTCAATTCTGCTCGCCACAGAGAATCGACCATCACCCCTGCCATCTCCAAGTTACCCGAGGTGAAAGATGATAAGTCCAACCCCTCAACTTGAAAATAATAAGTAATCGCTGCACCGAGCAAACCACCCATAAATGTAGCAATAAGACCCATGAGCGTGGCCTCATAAGCAATGTCGCGCACAATTCGCCAAGGGGAGGCACCCAACGCACGAATAACCCCGAATTCACGAACGCGATCGTGAGTAGCCATTAGCATTGTATTCATGGTTCCCAAGGCTGCAGCTATACCGAAGATAAAACCAATAAACCAAAAAGAGGCATCATTCATTTCCAGATTCCTGGCTAAGGCTGGCATTAATTCGCGCCACGACTTCCAATCTCCCTCGGCGTAAAGAGACTTAAACATCGTAACTACCTCTTTTGACTCTAGCGAGTTAAAGCTATTAAAGGCCAATTGATGAACTCTGCCCTCCGCCATAAAAAGTGAATTGTAGTCCCCTCGATGGATAAACAACCCACTTCGGTCAATCGATTCACCCACCGCCATGAGGATTCCCGTAACGGTAAATAATTCATTACCCATAGAACCATCCGCGGATTGAACCACCGCCACCAATTCATCTCCAATCTTCGCATTCAACGATTTGCCAACACGGCTACCCAACACAATTTCACCCTTGGCATCATTGGACAAGTAGCTCCCCTGCGCCATCTTCGTGTGCAAATCAAAAGCTATCTTCTCGTCCCGGGGAAGAACTCCGAAAAAATTGCCTCCTGCAGACTTGGCCC
>CAXGXL010000237.1:0-6114 GCA_964013555.1 uncultured bacterium | reverse complement strand
GGGGAGTTCCGCGAGCGGTATTTCATCAGCTTTAGGAGGCCTGGGAGGTCTCGGAGGCTTTGGGGGTGGGTTCTCTTCTATCGACCGTATTGATGTCAAAATGAAACTTTCATTAACCCCTCAAATTACGGAGCATAACAAGGTTCGATTGGAGGTTGAACAGCAGATCGAGGATATTGTGGGTCAAGACGGTTCTACCGGACAGCCAATTACTTCAAATCGCTCCGTCAAGAGTGTGGTGGTGATGCAAGACCAGCAGACGGTTGTTTTGGGCGGACTTATGAGAGATCGGATAACTGAAGGCGAATCGAAGATACCCATTCTTGGAGATTTGCCTCTAATCGGCACATTTTTTAAGAGTAAAACGTCTGATGTCGAGAAGGTCAATTTACTATTGGTATTGACTCCTTATATTATCGATCGCACCGAGGATTTTCAGAAAATTCTCGAACGCAAGATGGGAGAGCACGAAGAATTTGCCTCGGAATATTACGGTAGCTCTCGTCAATACCGCGCACATATTGATTACTCCAAAAAGACCGGACCATTGGCTCGAATAGGTGCGGCTGTGCTCCATGAAATGAAGAAGCTAGAAAACGGAGGTGATGGAGGTGGGACTGAGTCTCTAGTGCAACCTGATCCGTCAACAACTTCACCGGTTGATCTGGAAGAAACGAATTCGTCAGAACCTCCACCGCTCGAAGTCGAAGCAGCGACTCCATCTTCTGAAGAGGCCGTTTCGAAGGAAGCGCAAGAAGAGGTGCTTAGCGATGGATAGGATGGATTCCGATTCGAATACGGCAAGCTCTGTCGAGGATGCGGCTCTGCATTCGTTTGGAGATCGAAAATTAGCCCAAATTCTCGTGCGCGATGGAGTTATGGGTGAGGCTGCGCTCGAGGAATTGTTTTTGCAAATGAGTGAGCGAGAGCTTTCATTTCGAGAGGCTCTTCTCACCCCAAATTTGGTCAATGAAGCTCAGTACTTAAGTGCTCTAGGTGAATTGCTGAATTTGGACTTTATCAAGTCGATTGACGATTTCGAAATTGATGACGAGTTGATTTCAGGGTTGCCTATTAATTTTGCTAAGCACAACAAGTTATTGCCCCTCGAACGTTTAGAAGGGGGAATTGTTCGAGTGGCGTGTGCCGACCCTACCGCTGTGGGCGCTTTGGATGATCTCTCGGTTATACTTGAAGCACCTCTCGATATTGTATTGGCTCCTAGTGAGCAATTGGTTCTTGCGATCAATTCCGTTTATGACCGGGGCTCAGCCCATGCTGCAGCGGCAATGGAAGAAATGTCTGATGAAGATATGGATACCTTTGCCATGGATATTGAGGAGGCGGTCGATCTCTTAGATGCCGAGGATGAAGCGCCTATAATTCGTCTCGTTAATTCCCTTTTGTCTCAGGCCTCCAAAGAACATGCTTCAGATATTCATATTGAACCGGGCGAACGGGATTTGGTGGTACGTTTTCGTATCGATGGAATTTTGTATGAGAAGATAAGGCCACCAAAGAAGTTGCAGGCATCCATTACCAGTAGAATCAAAATCCAAGCCGGTTTGAATATCGCAGAGAAGAGGTTGCCTCAAGATGGTCGTATTCGAATCAAGTTAGCGGGTAAAGACATCGATATTCGTGTAGCGACGGCTCCTACGTCCTACGGAGAACGAATTACAATGCGTTTGTTGGACCGGTCCGCCGTTTTGATCGACCTTCAAGATTTGGGTTTTGCTCCAGAAAATAACTCTATGATGAGTAACCTCATTACGAAGAGTCATGGAATTATTTTAGTAACGGGACCTACGGGTTCCGGGAAAACCACTTCCTTGTATGCTTGTCTAAATGAAATTAATCGCCCTGATTTGAATATTTTGACTATCGAAGATCCGGTCGAGTATCAGCTTAAAGGGATAAGCCAGACCCAGGTGAGTCCCAAGATCAATCTTTCCTTCGCTAGTGGTTTGCGCTCGTTTCTACGTCACGATCCGGACGTCATTATGGTTGGTGAGATTCGAGATTTGGAGACTGCCGAGATAGCAATTCAAGCCGCCTTAACGGGGCACCTTGTGTTGTCGACTATTCATACCAATGATGCGGCTGGAGCAGTAACAAGATTGGTAGACATGGGCGTTGAGCCGTTCTTGGTAGCTTCATCCATTATCGGTATTCTGGCTCAACGATTGGTTCGAACGCTGTGCCCAGAATGCAAGCAGCCCTACGAAGCAACTGAAGAGGAAGTTCTCGAATTGGGCCTGAGTCCAGATATGGTGGGCAGAAACCCACAGTTCTGGAGGGGCGAGGGCTGTAAGTCGTGTTTGACGACAGGGTATTCGGGGCGATTGGGTATTCATGAATTGCTGCATCCCAGTGACGAAGTTAGGCAACTCATTCTCGAGAACGTTGATTCCAACACTATCAAGCAGAAGGCGAAGACTCAGGGGATGCGCACTCTTCGAGAAGATGGCGCTCAAAAAGTGCTAGCGGGCTTGACGAGTAGCGCCGAAGTCTTGCGTGTTACCACCGAGGTCTAATCAATGCCAATTTATGCATACAAAGGGTACGACACCTCTGGGAAGAATGTTACGGGCACTAGAGAGGCAGAAAGTCCACGAGCGATTAAGCAATTGTTACGTCGTGAGGGGGTTTTTCTGACCGAGTTCAAAGAAAGTGGGCCGGTCAAGACAAAAAAAGACAGTAAGCGCTCCTTTGAATTGACGCTCTTTTCCGAGAGGGTCAATAGTCAAGATTTGGCAACAGCGACCCGGCAATTGGCTACCCTGGTGGGGTCGGGGATTCCTTTGGTCAGTTCGCTGACAGCCCTGATTGATCAGATTGAAAACAGTGCTTTGAAGGGGATATTGGCGGCGGTAAAGCAGCGAGTAAATGAAGGGGCAGGTTTCGCAGATGCTTTAAAGGAGCACCCTAAGGTATTCAGCAATTTATATGTTAACATGGTTCGTGCTGGTGAGACTTCTGGAGCCTTGGATATCGTCCTCAATAGACTAGCAGATTTTACTGAGAGTCAAGCTCAGTTAAAGAGCAAGATTGTTGGTACCATGGTTTATCCTGCTCTGATGATTATGATGGCGGTAGGAGTTACTGCCATGCTTTTCGTTTTCGTGATTCCTAAGATATCTAAGATTTTCGAATCGCAGCGAATGGCGTTGCCTTTACCTACCCAGATTCTAATTGGCACTAGCAACTTTATGACGAACTATTGGATGGTTCTTTTTCCCCTTGTTCTCTTAAGCATTTGGGGGTTTCGGCGATACATCCGGTCAGCTTCTGGCCGTCCTAAGTGGGACCGCTTTGTTTTGAAATCGCCGCTCTTTGGCTCGCTGGTGCGTATGATTTCTATTACTCGATTTTGTAAGACTCTTGGAACACTCTTAGCGAGTGGGGTGCCTCTCCTAACGGCCTTCGATATTGTTAAGAATGTTCTGCAAAATAGCGTCTTGGTGGAAGTTATTGATGTGGTGCGAGAAGCGGTCAAAGAGGGAGATAGTATAGCTTCGCCTCTCAAGCGCTCCGGAGAATTCCCACCAATAGTCACTCATATGATCGATATTGGAGAGAAGTCTGGGCAACTCGAACCGATGCTTATGAATGTAGCCAAGAGCTACGATGTTCAAATTGAGTCTAAATTACAGGCCATGACCAGCATTATTGAACCCATTATTATCGTGGTAATGGGTGTGGTGGTAGCCTGCATTGTTTTTGCAATCTTATTACCTATGCTTCAAATGAGTTCCTCAGTTTAGGAATTCAAGGAGAAAAAAATGAATAACTGTCAATCAAATACTCTTTTCCCTTTGGAGGATTCTAAGTGCGGTCTTTCTACTAGTAGAAGACGTCGCAAACTAGAGCGAGGCATGACCCTAATTGAAATTATGGTTGTGGTGGTCATTATTTCGTTAGTGGCAGGTGTTGTTGGCGTCCAGATTTTTGGTCAGCTCAAGAGTGCGCAAATAAGTACAGCCGAGACCCAAATGAAGCAAATTGGTGAGGCACTTGATTTGTACCGTTTGAACTTTAGGTCTTACCCTTCGACAGCAGAGGGTCTTAGCGCCTTAGTGGCACCTAAGGGAAATGCCGAGCCATTTATGGCAAAAATCCCTCAAGACCCTTGGGGAAATGATTATGTCTATGTTTATCCCGGAACCCACAATACCGGTAAATTTGATATCATGAGCTACGGTCCCGATGCGGTTCAAGGTGGGGGAGATGATATTGGCAATTGGGAAGTCGCTAAATAGTTAGGTTTTGAGTATCGATGAAGCGCCAACGCGGATTTACATTGATTGAGGTGGTTATAGCCCTTGGGATTATGGTTTTGCTCACCTCCATTGCACTTCCTAGCCTGAATAATCTCAGCCGGGCGGAGTTGCGCAAAACCTCGCGAATGCTTATGGGTTTAATTCGGTCAACCTATGATGCAGCGGCACTTAGTGGGCGTATTCATCGTATTGTTTTTGATATCGAGGGGTCCAAGATAAAAGTCGAAAGTACTGGGGCCACCCTGGCTATTGATTCGGAATCCAATGCAATGGTCATGGCAAGTTCTGGGCTTTCCTCGCTGAGTGAGTCATTGACACTGCCGTCCGGGGAGAGCATTGATGTGCCGGGGGATGGGGCTTCTGAAAGCGAACTTTCTGAATCGTCTGCCGCCCTGCAAGGTCTTTTCGGTATGAGCAGTTTAATGGGAGCTGGGGGGACAGAGAGTTTCGAGCCTACGGAGGATGTTTTTGTTGTTCCTAGCGGCGTGACACTAATGGACATCTGGACTCAGAACATGCAACAGCCCCTGGCCGAAGGGGAAGCTTCGCTCTATTTCTTTCCAAATGGATTTACTCAAGATGCCCTGATACACATTCAAAATGAGAGTGGTCAGGTTTTTACTGTTAAGGTTTATGCGCTGACGGGACGAACTCGGGTTTATGCAGAGTATATCGAGGTGGACAAATGAAACACCACGGCTCGCTTGGTTTTTCGCTACTCGAAGTCATGATTGCTTTGGGCATACTCGCCATGAGTTTGACGGTTTTGCTCGAGTCTCAGGCATCCAGTGTCAATAATGCTGGTCGGTCTCGGGATTTATCTATCGCCACCTTATTGGCGCGCTCCAAGATGGTGGACATTGAGCGGGATTTGTTCGACGAAGGGTTTACGACTGGTCAAACTACTGACGATGGGAATTTTGAAGAAGAGGGTTACGCAGATATTAAGTGGTCCTCCACGATTTCAGAGGTTGAATTAGACCTATCTAGTTTGGCAAGTCTATGCGAGGGTTTTGCAGCCTCCGATGACGAAGCTAGCGAAGAGTCCGTAATGGATTGCCGAGCTATGTTTGAAATGGCGGGTGGTTTAGAGAGTATTTTGGGGTCGTTTACTGGTGAGATAGGCCAGTCAATTCGAGCAGTGGAACTTACGGTTACATGGCCTGTAGGGAAATATTCGGAATCCCTCTCGGTAAAGGGGCTAGTGACACGCGAAGACTTCGGGATTCAGCAAGAACCTCTACCGGGAAATGAGGTGGGAAATAATGGTATGCCGTCCGCACCAGGCTCGGGGGCAGGCAATTCTTCTGGCTCAAGTCCTGGAGCAAAACGATGAGTTCGTTGCGTGCTATTTCCGGAAGTAGAGGGTTTACTTTGGCTGAAACCCTAATTGGTGTGGCTATTTTGGGCCTTATCGGAACTCTTAGTTTCGGCACTTTCTCAAGTGCAGTGCATTCCCAAGAGCGTGCTGAAGCTCTAAGTGATAAGTATCATCAACTCCGACAAGCCTTGGTTAGGATGAGTCGCGAGATTTCCCAAGCATTTATTTCTGAGCATCGGTTCTGTGACGACCCACGAACAAAAACACTTTTTGTTGGTAAGCGAGCTAGCAACGGAATGCGCCTGGATTTTACGAGTTTTTCCCATTTTAAGATGGGGGCAGATCAAAACGAAGGCGACCAAAATGAACTATCGTACTTTGTTGAGAGCGATCCTGAGGACCCTAAGCGATTGTCCTTGATGCGGCGAGAACAGGTTCGAATTGATGAGGAACCGACCGAAGGTGGCGTTACTCAGGTTTTGGCAGAGAACGTCTCGGAGCTCAATTTTG
>CAXGXL010000236.1:0-6116 GCA_964013555.1 uncultured bacterium | reverse complement strand
TTTTTGGCGTGGTTACGACCTTGATTTCGGCTTTACACCACGGTGTACTTTTTCTCATGGTGTGGCTCGTCCAAGGTGAGGTGGTCTTTTCTAGTTGGGCGACGGCGACGTTGATTCCAGGGGCGGTTGCGACGGGGCTTTTGGGAGCTATTTTATATCACCCCATGTTATTTATCGACCAATTCTTGGAGCCGAAAGGTCATGGGGGACTCTCATGGCGTTAATGGACGGTATTCAAACAAAGGCATCTGCCAAAGAGTTTCGAAGCCGGCTTCTCCTGATGGCCGTCGGGGTGTGCTTGGCTTTTGGTCTATTGGTGGCGCGTCTATACTACGTTCAGATTAAAAGAGGAGAGGAATTTGCTGACCGTGGTCGAAATAACTTTATCCATAAGGTGAGAACCCCCCATGACCGGGGAATCGTGTATGACCGATACGGTAAGATATTAGTTGACAATCGACCATCATTAAATGTGGAGGTGACTCCCTATTTCTTGGGCCGAACAGAAGCCCAGATTCGCAAGACCCTCGATGATTTGTATGAAATAGTGCTTCTCTCCGATGAGAGTCGCATTGAAGTAACGGATAAAGTTATCGCTCAACGTGGGCTCAATCGATTTCGGCCTATCGTGGTAAAGCGAGATGTCTCGCGAAAAACTGTTGCAGCGATAGAAGCTAGCCGGGGACTCCTTGAACTCAATGGTGTTTTTGTTAGTCCGGGCCGTCGGCGGAAATACATTGATGGTAGCCTGGCATCGCATCTTCTAGGTTATGTGAACGAGATTGACCGCTACCGACTGGACCAAGAAAAGAAGAAGGGGAATCCAAAGAAATATATAGGAGGAGACCTTATTGGCCGCAGTGGTCTTGAATACCAGTACGAGTCTCATTTACGTGGTGACGATGGTTACTCAAAAGTGATTGTGGATGCTAAAGGTCGCCCACAAAAGCAGTCCTTTATTGCGAATTTAATCGAAGGGCAGTCCACTCTTTTGCCACGTCCAGGCAATAATCTTTTCCTTACGATTGATAAGCGTTTGCAAGCTGAAGCCGAGGCCGCCTTTGATGGCAAGGCGGGCAGTATCGTGGTATTAGATGTGCATACGGGTGCAATTCGAGCTTTGGTATCTGCGCCATCTTTTGACCCGAATCTGATCGGTGGGGTTTTGGCTCCGGAACAAAAAAGGGCGCTAGACGATAACATATTAAAACCTTGGTTGAACCGAGCTATTCAAGGTCAATATGCTCCTGGCTCGACTTTCAAGATCGTCACAGCTTTGGCCGGTTTAATGATGAAAACGACATCGGTGACTGAGAAAATAATGTGCCCTGGACACTACCGTATGGGTAGGCATACCTGGCGGTGTCATAAAGACTCTGGCCACGGCATGGTTGATTTAAAAGATGCACTTAAGTTCTCATGCGATACGTATTTTTATGTCATAGCTGCGCGTATGGGGATTGAACCCATCGCTGCGACAGGTAGACTTTTCGGGTATGGGGCTCGTACTTCTATTGCGATGCGAGGGGAGAAGAAGGGAATTATGCCGGATGAAGCCTTTCATGACCGAGTAGAAAGGCGAACTGGTGGCTATCAGCGTGGCATGGCACTCAATACTTCCATTGGCCAGGGGGCAGTCCTTGCCACCCCCCTGCAAGTGGCTGTTTCTTATGCTGCGATTGTTAATGGTGGTCGCGTACTTGTACCGCAATTGGTGGAGCGTATCGAAACACCTGATTTTCGTATTCGGCGCAGGTCTTTCGCACCTTCAGTCCGTGAGGGCCAGGAGGGTAGGAGGACGGTGGTTGAGGAGGTACAAGGGAAATTGCCGGAAACTGTTTGGGAAATGAAGGCGATTGAGAAGAACCGGCTCTCGGTTCCGAAGGAATATTTAGAGGCGATTCAGGGCGGCCTCATTGCTGTGAGTCAAGAACCAGGAGGTACGGCATATTGGCGTCGTTCTAGCCAGGTGTCTATGGCCGGCAAAACAGGGACAGCTCAGGTGGTGCGGTTAGGGCGCAAGCGTGAAAAGGCTGAGGATATGGAGTATTTTAGCCGGGATCACGCTTGGTTTGCAGCGTACGCTCCTATTGAAAACCCGGAAATTGTGGTGGTGGTGATTAACGAGCACTCGGGACACGGAGGGTCTAAGGCTGCACCGATTGCGACAAAGGTGATTGATGCTTATTTCCAACTAAAGCAAGAACGGGCTACGTACGCGAGAGCCGAAAAGGAGGGGCATCCGTGAAAACTCGTAAGGAAAGGTTATTTGAACTTCATTGGCCCCTCATTGGAGTGCTTCTTGTTATTGCTGCACTCGGAGTTTATAATCTGCATTCCGCAGCTGCCGCCAAGCATCCAACTCTCTACGTTACTCAATTTTCATGGCTTTGTGTTGGAAGTGCTTTTGTTTTTTGTTTGATGTTGGTGGATTACCGAATTTCGGAGACTCTTGCCTACTTGATCTATGGGGTGGTTTGTCTTGCCCTAGTAGCGGTTTTGGTGGTGGGGACGAAAGCTGGCGGGGCGCAGCGATGGCTAGCATTCGGAGGTTTTCGCTTTCAGCCAAGCGAATTGGCAAAGATAGCTACTATTTTGTGTTTGGCTCGATATTTCGGCTCACGGGTTGAAGATGAACGGTATTCTCTGTTCCGGCTTTTTCGGCCGTTGAATCCAAGTCGTTTTGTGATTGTGGCGGTTTTTGTGATTGTTAATTGGGGACAGCCCTGGATGGTTGATCCCGTGGGTTCGTTAGCTCGATTTGTTTATCCCAAATTGGGAGAAACCGTTTTGGAAGTAGGCGAACCGATGTGGTTTCGGGTGCTGTGCCTATGCTCGATTGGTCTAAGTTGCGCACTTGTGATTTGGGCAATCGGACGTTTCTCTGAGGCTCGGGCATTGCTCAATCCATGGCCTCAAAATCGGAGACGAAACCTTATTGGCTTAGCTCTCGCTTCTGCTCTGGCTGGGGTCCTACTCATAGCTTGGTTTTGGGAGCAGCCTTGGCTTCGTGATCCGATTGCGACGTCAATCAACTATTTACGTAAAACCGGAGGACCCGGTGGAGTCTATGAAACGGTGCAGGAGGGTTATCTACTACCCTCGTTGTTAGTTGGACTTCTCATTGTCTATGCCTTAGCTTCTTTTCAGCAATTTCGGCTTTGGCGAGGACCACTCGTAGATCAGTTGATAGCCCCTTTCGATTTGTTGGCTTTACCTGCATTACTGATTTTGGTTGAGCCTGATTTGGGAACAGCTGGCATTGTCTTGCTTATTGGGATGTCGATGATCTTTGTCGTGGGAATTCAACTGCGCTCGCTCATATTTCTTGGGGGAATTGGAACCATTGTAGCCATAATCGGATGGTTCGGTGTTCTCAAGGATTACCAGAAAAGACGAATTTTGACGTTCATTGATCCTGAGCATGATATCCACGGTGCCGGTTGGAATGCGATACAATCCATTATTGCGGTGGGCTCCGGCCGGTGGTTTGGTAAGGGGCACCAAGAGGGCACCCAAACTCAGTTTTCGTTTCTCCCCGAGCAACATACGGATTTTGCCTTTAGCGTTTGGGGCGAAGAGATGGGCTTTGTCGGGTGTGTGATTCTTTTGGGCCTCTATTTAGTGGCGTTTTTGATGGCCTTTGCAATTGCAGCAGATGCTCGAGAGACCTACGGTTCACTTTTGGCTGTGGGGGTAGCCGCACTCTTGATGTGGCAGACGATTATTAATGTAGGAATGGTCATAGGGGTAGCCCCGGTGGTGGGGATGACTTTGCCACTTTTCTCTTATGGGGGCTCAAGCATTGTTACCACGATGATCGGACTGGGACTTTTGATAAATGTTCATTTTCGGCGTAGGACGCCGGTTGTATAGGTGGAGTTTTCGCCGAGTCTTTCTATCTTCTAAATGGGAAGAGCACATCGGGCAGTTTTTTTAGAGGTGCTTTTCAAGTACCTCGTCAAGTTTAGCTTTGGTCACCAATCCAACGAGTTGTTCTGCTACTTCGCCGTTTTTAAAAAGCAAGAGGGTGGGAATGGCGCGAACGGCGTATTTACCTGGAGTTCCAGGATTTTCATCGATATTTAATTTGGCTACTTGCAACTTTCCTGCGTAATCATTTGCAATTTCATCGATTACCGGTGTGAGCGCGCGGCATGGGCCACACCATTCCGCCCAAAAGTCCACCAATGTGGGCTGTCCTGCATTTAGAACTTCAGATTCGAATTTATCGTCGGTAATTGTTAAAATCGCGTCGCTCATGTCTTTTCATACGCCTCTTTTTAGGTATCTTAGTGTTTCCGGGCTTCGGAGCCCGACGAGAAGCTAATATGGATAGGTCCCAAGGAGATTGCAACCATGACAACCGCATTATTTGTGCCCCAAAGCACCCTTGAGGACTGGCTCGATCTAGAAGGCATCGCAGTGGCGGGCCATACTCTGCACTATTTGGACGATGCTTCGGTGTATCAATTGGAGCCTGCTTTTCATATTACCAAGGTTGTTGATGGAGACGATTCTTTAAATCTCCGAGGAAAAACATGCACTTTGACCGAACTTGATAATGCCCAGGCCGATTGTTTCCGTACTTCGATTGTCTTAGCGAATACTGCTTACGATTGTGAGGAGGGATTTGTCGTCACGCGCTCTCGAGAAAATTGAGCATGAAGTTTTCGGTTAGAATCTAAAGAACTTCCGGAGGTAGAAGTTGCCACTCCAGAGATGTTTTTCCGAGTGCACTAGCGATTCGAAGACCAAAGCCTTGGCTCGAAGTGGGTACCACCAAGCGGTTTAGTGGGTCTGTAAGAGGAAATCGGACCAGGTAGGCTTTGTCAAAACGACCAATATAGGGATACACGGCTCGTAAGTTGGCATCGAGCTTTACCGGAATAACCGCTGCCGGCTTTACGGCTATATCCCTTTCTCCAGTGAGGCTGAGTTGCCAAATGGAATCGATTTTCGCCAGATCGTTCCATTTGGGATTTGCGGTATAAATACTAACAAAAAAATTCAGGTATTGTTCGATATTGTCTGTGAGGTCCACCAATTCTCTTCGGGTGATGTTTCCACCGTGACCGTAGATTTCCGGAAACGCGGCGGCAAAAGCCCGACGAAATTCCGGGGAATGGAAGGTGGCAGTTACAAAGGCTTTGCTTTCAAGCGAGTCATAAATCTTAGAGCTTCTGGTCCAGGTCTCAAGTACTTTGGGGTAATCCGAAGCGCTCATTGATTCGGAGGACCCAAATAGTATCCCCACCTTTACTTGTTGGCGGCAGTTTTGTTGGGTTAGCGCGATTCCACTAATGAGCAAGAAAAGAAGAGGGAATTTCATAGGTAAATTCGTTTCACGCACTTAGGAATGGGGACCATGCGAAGACTCATAAAGCAGCATTTGCTGGTATATACCTTCGTGCAATTGTTGAGAATATATAGTTTCGAAACCACAAGTCACTGCCTTTATTTGAGGGGTGCCGGTTGCGCCCCGCACTGAGTTTTTTTGTGGATGACCGGTGTTTTGAGGGAGCATTCTTTTAACGTATTTTTCTAGGAGCTTCGATTTGGCTAGAGTCGCCATCGCCTTTTTGCTTTTAGAGAGTTCGCAGGTATGAGGCACGATAATCTGAATTCCTTCGGTACAATCAAAGCACGGTAGTGACGGTAACGAAGGCCGAAAAGCCTGTCAAATTTCCAAAGCGGTTTAATCGCGTTCTACTTGGTGGATGGGTGCGTATTAGACTTCGCACTGAATATTTGTTGCTCGGATGAACTTAATTTCGTTCTCGGCTTGTTTGAACGGGCATGTGAGCCAAGTAAGGGGCGCGGTCTTGTTGGCGATACGTTTATTTACTGAATACCCATTCGGAAATTAATTCGCGCCGCTACTTCGTAAGAGAAGAGTCTATATGGCGAAAAGCCCTGTTAAATTCAATGCTTGCTTTTCTGCTCTCCTTTTTGAGTATTCGGTATGGATTTTGCTGAGAGTCTTGTCTATTCCGCAGCTATCGTGCAGTGGTTTGTGGGACGCTCCTAAAAGAAGTACCCGTTTTTTGGAGAGAGAACGTGACAGAATTCAAGCAGCCGGATGTTGACTCCGCAATAGCAATCATTGGTTTGGG
>CAXGXL010000235.1:0-6134 GCA_964013555.1 uncultured bacterium | reverse complement strand
GCTCCTCTTTCGTATGTGACGATGGGGCAAAGAGTGCCCGAAGATATTACGAGGCCCGATCATGCTGCGCTAGCTAAGGATATAGTTGAAACGGTACTCGATGGAGCGGGGGATGAATGGCGGCGGGAAGTGCTCGCCGAAGCAGAAGATCAGGCACGTCGGGGGTTAGGGTCCATTCAGCAATGGGGTGGCCAGCCATCCAATGCGGTTGTTTAGCCCTTTCAGGAAAGAAGGAAACTCTATGAATGTTACGATAGCCGATACGCGCATCAAAAAGAAGCCAGTGAGGGACCCGGCTCGCGTGATCGCTATTTCCAGCGGCAAGGGCGGCGTCGGCAAGACGAGTATTGCCGCAAATCTATGCCTTGCCTTGGCGGAACGCGGTAAGAGGGTTCTGGCAATGGACGCCGACCTTGGACTCGCAAACCTCGATATTTGCTTTGGACTCACCCCGGATCTTTCTCTTTTGGATTTGTTTGATGGTGACGCCAAGATTGACGAGGTTTTATGTGAATGCCCTGGGGGCGTAACCCTTTTACCCGGCTGCTCTGGCCGATATGACCTTGCTAACCTTACAGACAAAGAGCGCTATAGCCTTTTTGAAGCAATTGATTCCGTGGAAAAGGATTTTGACGTGCTTGTGTTGGATACAGGTGCAGGAATCGGTTCCAATGCGGTTTCGTTTGCCGCGGCATCCAGCGAAGTTATTGTTGTAGCGAACCCAGAGCCCACATCTTTGGCAGATTCTTATGCATTTATGAAGGTAGCCTCGCAGGAATTTGGCGTTCGGCGATTTCAAATTGTCGCAAACATGGTCCTAAACACCAAGGAGGCGGAGGACGTATACGAAAGGTTGGCAAATCTAACTGACCGATTCTTGAATGCTGGAGTGGAACTACTTGGCTACGTCCCCAAAGATTCGGCGGTGCGAAAAGCTGTAAAAACCAAGACGCCTCTTCTTATCGGAAGCCCGGATGCTCCCGCCAGTCGTTGTATTAAACGAATCGCGAGTAAATTGATAAATAGACCCCAAACAAAACACGACTCAGGCGGCATACGCCTTTTTTGGCGACGGGTTGTCGGTGTTCAGGAGGTTGTATGACCTCGTTAAGAGTGGATTTAGAAGTGGCAGGCAAAGACCAAATAAAGCCAGTGGCAGAATACTTGCCGTTCGTAAGAAAGATCGCCTACCGAGTAGCGCGACGTTTACCATCGCATGTGGGCGTCGAAGATCTGATCGGGGCAGGGGTTATTGGGCTCATGGAGGCCATTCGTCGCTACGATTCGTCGCGAGCGTCCAATTTTGAGAAATTCGCAGAATTCCGAATAAAGGGAGCAATTCTAGACGAGTTACGCCGCCGTGATCTTATGGCACGGGACGCCCGTTTGGAACTCAAGAAGATTGAGAAAGTAATAGGGGAGTTAACGCAGGAATACGGTCGACTGCCAGAAGAAGAGGAAGTTGCGAGCTTTATCGGACTCGATATCCATGAGTACCGAAGCAAATTGGAAAAACTCACGCCTATTGGATTGGTTAGTTTTCAAGATATGTACGCGGGGGGTGAAGGAGGGGAAGACACCGACCCTTTTGAATTGGTAGCAAAAAAGGAAGCAGTCACATCGCTTTCCCAGGCAATAGATAAACTCAATGAACGCCAGCAGCAGGCTCTGCAACTCTACTACGTAGAAGACCTCACGCTTAAAGAGGTTGGCGAAGTGTTAAGCGTTTCTGAGTCTCGAGTCTGTCAAATACTCTCCGAGGCGAGTGTTCGGCTTCGTGCATTAATGGGTCCCCATTTCCGGGCCGATAAAGAAAGCAAGAAGGGAGAGTAGTTATGGCAAATGGGATTTACTCGGCTCTAGCTGGTGCGGCTACTCAGGCGCAAGCGTTGGATGTCATGGCAAACAACTTAGCCAACTTAGAAACCACCGGTTTTAAAGGAAGCCGAGCAATATTTAAAGAGGTATTAATCAAGGCAGACGGCGTTCTGAACCAAACCGCTCGCCAGGTTGTGGTCGATGAGGTTCAAACCGATTTCTCCCACGGAGGGGTTTTGGTTACCAACCGGCCTTTGGATCTCGCTATTGCGGGGGACGGATTTTTCGAAATAGAGACGGCAGAGGGCGTCCGTTACACGCGCTCTGGCAGCTTCCAAGTTGACGCAGAACGAAATCTAACCACCGCCGACGGAGGTCTCGTCATGGGCGATGGTGGTCCACTCCAAGCTCCTCCGGAGAGAACCCTTCAAGTAAATGAAAGAGGTATGCTCATGGCGGATGACCTTGAGATAGGAACTCTTAAGGTCGTTGAATTCGAGAATAGAGATAACTTGATTCAGGCTGGCCATAGCCTCTGGGAGGCACCTGAGGAACTGGACCAGGAAGTGGTGGAGTCTCCCAAGATCATTTCGGGTGCACTTGAACGTTCGAATGTCAATGCGCTCAAGGCCATGACAAATATGATAAGAATTTCCCGCTCCTATGAGGCTCTGCTTAAAACCGTAGAGACTTTTAGGGCTACCGACAAAAGAGCGGCCGCGGAATTAGGTAAGTAATTCGAAACAAAGAGGTGAGAGATGTTTAGGGCATTAAGCAGTGCGGCGACAGGAATGGAAGCTCAAGAAAAAAAGGTTGAAACCATAGCCAACAATATAGCCAACGTGAACACGACGGGCTTTAAGAAGCAACGGGTGGAGTTTCAGGATTTACTTTACGACACCCTTACACCCGCCGGTGCGAAAACCAGCGAGCAAACACAATCGCCGACCGGGCTGCAGATTGGGCAAGGAGTTCGTTCGGTTGCAACCGTGCGTGAGTTTTCCATGGGTAGCCTGCAAAACACAAATAGGGTGTTTGATATGGCCATTGAGGGGTCTGGTTTCTTTAAGGTAAAAATGCCGGATGGGGAACCCGCCTATACACGCGCAGGAACGTTTCAGCTTAGCAAAGACGGGCAATTAGTGACGCCAGAGGGCATGGAATTGGACCCCAGTATTGTTATCCCGGTCGGGATAGACCAAGTTTTTGTAGGGGCGGATGGAACCATTACATCCACCCAGGCAGGCGATACCGCCGTTACTGAAATTGGAAAAATAACGATTGCAAATTTTGTCAACGCCAGTGGATTGCAGGCAGTTGGGCATAATCTCTATAGAGCCAGTCCAGCATCAGGTGAGCCCATAGAGGGTACTCCTGGCACTCAGGGCTTGGGCACAATTCTCAGTGGGCACCTAGAAACCGCTAATGTCAAAGTGGTTGACGAGATGGTGCAATTAATTGCGGCGCAACGAGCTTATGAGTCGAACTCGCGCGTGATCAAGGCGGCCGACGAAATGCTGCGAAGCACAGCGTCGTTGAGATAGTGGGGGGTCCAAATGAACCTTAGCCAAAGAACGTGTTTTTGGGCCATTGCAGTTGGTACCCTGGCGTTGAACACAACGATAGCCGGTGCGGCAAAAATCAGAAAGGTAAGAGTCAATTCTGAGCGCATGACTTTAGGCCAATTGGTACCAGATGTGCCGCCGCGCATCGCAGCACTAGACTTAGGTAGGTCACCAATGCCCGGGAGGAACAAGGTGGTTAAGCGAGAACATATTCGCAAAAGACTCAGGCAAGCCATGATTCCTGCGAAAAGAATCCGAATACCCCATCGAATTCAAGTCGTGCGGCCGTCTCAAACTCTAACTGAGCTAGAATTGCAACGGGTCGTTGAACGACAACTGCCGAGGCTTTTGCCTCCTGGGATTCATCTCAAAAGTATGAAGGTACGAGGCGGTGTTCGCTTGGCCCGCGGCCCCATAAAAGTTGGCTTTGGTTCGCAACGGCTAAAGGAGGGCCGACAAACAGTGACTGCTACAATCAAGGCAGGGAGTTCTGCACCTAAACCCATTCTGGTGACCCTAGAGGTGCTCCAAAAGCAAAACCGGGGCGCGCTTTTTGTTGAGCGTGGGGAGCCCGTGGTGGTCCTGGTTAAAGTAAAGGGCGTAACGATTCGGGCCAAGGCACTTGCTCAGCAAAATGGGCGTCAGGGAGAAATCGTAGCGGTCCTCCCTCTCGACGGCCGAAAGATGATTCGAGGAAGGGTAGTCCAAAACGGACTAATTGAGGTCGAGTTATGAGGTTGCATTTGCTAGTTGCCTGCCTTTGCCTCTTGGCGAGTAGTGGCTGCGTGAGCCATATTCAACCTTATGAGCGCAAAGCCAGAATCTACGAGGGCGACTATTACGCTGCCGAAGCAGACCAGCGAACAGTGGGTTCCCTTTGGAGCAATGCAGGCGTAAGTCTCTTTGAGGACCACCGTGCGACTCGCTTGGGGGATGTGATTACCGTGCTAATTGCAGAAAAATCCGATGCAACCAGAGACGCTTCCACCTCTACGAGTCGCGAGAGTGACACTACTATGGGTGTGGGCGCCTTTTTTGGAACACTGGCTAAAGTTGTGGCCAAGAACCCGGATTTGAATCCCGAAGAACTATTTAAATCAGTCTCATCCGCTTCCTTTGATGGAAGCGGCACGACTGCGCGGTCTGGAAACCTAGAGGGGGTATTGCCGGTCAGAATCAAGAAAGTTATGCCCAATGGCGACTTTTTCATAGAGGGCAACAAAGTCATTCTGGTCAATGACGAGGAGACCTTTCTTTATATTAGTGGCGTCGTTCGGCCCATGGATATTTCTCCGGACAACTCAGTGGCGTCTACTCGAATCGCCGATGTCGAGCTAGAATACACGGGGCGGGGTGTGCTTTCCGAAAGGCAAAGCCCGGGATGGTTTTCTCGAATATTGGATTACATTTGGCCGTTCTAGGACCGAGGTGGGTTATGCGTTCGATTGTGAAATGGCAGCTGGTTTTCTCTTTGATAGCGATCTTCGCTTCTAGTGGCGAAGTACGGGGCGAAAGAATTAAGACCCTAGCGGATCTGAAGGGGGTCCGCCCAAACCAACTCGTGGGTTACGGCTTGGTGGTCGGACTGGCCGGTACTGGAGATGACCAGTCTGCCAAGTTTAGCTCAGACTCGGTCGTAAATATGCTACAGCGGCTGGGAACGAATATCAATTCGAATCAATTAAGATTAAAAAATGTGGCGGCCGTTATGGTCACCGCCAATTTGCCCGCATTTGCCGCCGTCGGCCAACGAGTCGATGTGACCGTGTCTTCTATTGGTACGGCAAAAAGTCTCGAAGGCGGGACTCTTTTGATGACTCCCCTAAAGGGACCCGACAAGAATGTTTACGCGGTGGCCCAAGGTGCACTTTCTGTTGGAGGCTTTTTGGCGGTAGGTAAAACGGGAAGTTCGGTACAGAAAAATCACCCCACTGTGGGCAGAGTCCCTGCTGGCGGACTTGTAGAACGAGAAGTGCCGGTCAATCTCGAGCGAGAAGTGTTAGAAATATCCCTGCGTTCACCAGATTTTACGACCTCGGTTCGAATTGCTCAGGCAATAGAGAAGAAGCTAAGAATGCCACCCGGCGCTCTTAATGAAGAAACGAAGGCAGGCAAGAAAAACAAGAAGAAAAAGGGCCGTAAGGCGAAAGCTGAAGAGGCGAGATTAGCTGCGCAAATGAGCGGGCCAGACTTTGAAACGCCTTTTGCCACGAGTCGCGATCCTGGCACTGTGATGGTTAGAGTCCCGCAGTCCTACAAAGGTCGTGTACCGGTCCTGATTTCAGAATTGGAAATGCTCGACGTTACACCTGACTTGCCCACCAAAGTCGTCATCAACGAACGGACCGGAACAGTCGTGTTGGGGAAAGGTGTGCGACTCAGTCCCGTAGCCGTAGCCCACGGGGGGCTTACCGTGGAGGTAGAAGAAACCCCGATGGTCTCTCAACCGGGTGCTTTTTCCACCGGAAACACAGAGGTGGTGGAGCGTTCTGGAATAGCGGTTACCGAAACCAAGGGGCAACTTTACGCCGTCGGAGGCGGTGCTTCGCTGAACGATGTGGTGCGCGCCTTGAATGCGTTGGGGGTGACACCTCGCGACTTGGTCGCTATTTTACAGGCGCTGAAGTCGTCCGGGGCCCTTCATGCTGAACTGGAGATCCAATGATTCGGCCAACTCAATCTAGCTTGGAGACGTATAGGCTGACTTCAAGTAAAAAGATCCCCCAGTCGCCACCGAACGACTCCACGGCT
>CAXGXL010000234.1:0-6152 GCA_964013555.1 uncultured bacterium | reverse complement strand
CAAAAAATGCGGCGGCAAGATAGCATCCTCAAAGTTGTATTTGGGTCGTTGCTCGGTGACCCTTTCTCCTTTTCTCAGCCCTAGAGCCCCTAGTTTCTGTGCGCTCCCGTTCGGTCTGACCTGCTTCGATTTCCCGCTGTTAATCACCGCATCTTGAAACAACGCAGGAGATGCCATGAGCTCTTTCTCCTTCGCTTCCATCACCTTAAGCAGGCTCCTCGTTTCAGATCCGATGGACTCGGACTCGCCAACCAAATACTCAAGGCCAATCGCCCGATGATTCACCAAGTTCTCCGCATTAAGAAGCCAAAGAACATCTTCAGGTAGACTTTTCGGGCTTTCGGTAAGGGTTTGTAATTTTCGTTTCGCATCCTCTAGCTCCACCGATAGTACTTTCACTTGGCCAAGCAGTGTATCTAAAGAGGATAACACCCGCTTGGCTCGCCCCTCGTAGCGTCCAAACTGGGACGGATAACGTCGATTTTCCGAATCCGACCCCACGCTCATAGCCAAAGGATCGGGGTAGAGACCAAGCACCCTCGAAACTCGCGACACATTGTCGCGCATTTTCTCTAAGCTGGACGTCAATGCCAGCGCTCTTGTATTGCTGCGAAAAATCGAGTCGCGTATTTTTGGGAGTGCACTTTGGTTTGCTTGCTTTAACTCAAACCAATTCAACTCTCTTCCTTTAGGAAGACAAACAATGCGGTGAACACCCGGCTGCTTCAATCTCATAATTGCAGGGTGCTTCCATCTCTGAAATGGTTTTCTCTCCCAAGAATTCTCCGCTTTACACATCGCAGGATTGTCAACGCAAAGTAATTCGTCTACTCCAATAAGAGTGGCACCCTTTTTTATTCCTGCTTTAGCAGCGCTACCATTAGGGTAAACTTCTTCGATTCTTATGGTTCCCGTTTTCGAACAAATATCCCACTTGAGTCGCAGCCCGGTATAGTTATCGACATCCACCAAAACGGGTTTTGCTGAATCAGAGACTTCCCCTTTACCGTACTTCGAATGGGCATCAGAAGCCTTTTCAGATTCCCCCGATTGTCTCCTATTGAGAACATTCGAAACAGATTCCAATTCACCGACCACGAACCTTCGATTTTCACAAATTTTCACAGGAGAGTCCTTTGTTCAATAGAGATAGTACGAAGCCTCTATTGGGAAATTACTGGCCCCTCAATTATCGGTTGTGCAAAACAAAAGTTGCGGTCAACCTGACGTATCTCTTCTCCCTCTGGTGAGCACTCCACCTTGTGTCTACTGAAATTGCTGAACCCCGCTTTCAAAAGAAGAAAACCTTATCCTCGCGGTCAAACAAAATTTCGCAAAGTCCACTTTTGGTGCTTGCTTGAATAGAGACCTTTGTCGCCAGGTAGTGACGCCACAAATTGAATCCTACCCCCAAAAAACAAACTCAATCAAAGAAGTATCTTAAAGCGACCGCGGCTGAGTCGAACTCGATTCACCCGAAACTTGTTCTAAGGCACATGAATCCTCTATGATATAGTTATTTGGATTTAGAACCCGGTCATGAGCGTGAAATCCTGCTGGCCGAAAAACGTGGGGTACCCAAATGCGTCTACCTTTCGGCAAATCTATCGCGCCGGTTCTTTGCATATTAAGCATGTGTGCATTTTTCGCACCGGTAAAGGAGGCTTCGGCACGGATTCAGTGGCTCTACTGCCCCCGCGATATTGGGGATGACCGCGGTTTTTCTTTTAACAAACCGGGTCACCCCAAACTTCTCTCGTTCCATATCGTAGATCAAGACCTTGTTTGGTGCACCGTTCACCCCAAACGCCCCAAATGGATCGGCTACGTTGAGGCCGAAAGGCTAGGAGAAATATCAGTCACCGAGCAAAAGAAGAAAATAAGTGTTAACATCGCTCTTAAATCAATCGGTGACGGCCCAAAGCGAAGTAAAATGAGATTCACAAAGCCCACACTAACGTTCTCGAAGCCATGTTCCAAACCCAAAGGGCCAACCTGCGATGACGTAAAAAAATCCATTGAAGAGCATTTTACCTATCGCCTAAAATACGAAGTTCCATCTATGAATTTTCTTTTGCTCTGGCTTAGAGCCCAACTCAGAGAATCTACGGGCAAAATTGACGCTAATTTTTTCACAGAGAGTCCTAGCGCCGCTGCTAAACCGGTACTAGATGCCTTTCAAGCCAAGAGCGTCCAGTTCTTAAAGACACTTGAACCCAGTTCTTTGACCCAAAACGATTTTCCCACAGATTGGGCAAAAGCCGTTGGCATCGAAGACCTCGCTCCGAAAGACCTGGCCTTCGTTAGTAAATCGTTATTAACGGATTCGCACGTGGCCTTGTGGAATATTTCCACCCCACAAGCCACTCAAGACAACCTCGCCTTATTCATTTTTGAGCTAACCTCTGGTCCTAATGCTCCAGCCAGATGGAAGGAACAACTTCCCGCCCTTACCAAGGCATTGCCCCATGTATTTATGAATACCACCAAGTCCCACGAAGTAACGAATTACGATATCTACGAAACTGTCCAAATAATAAATAAGATCCTAGACAAACTAGAAAAAAATTAAGACGCACCGAGAGCTCAAGGTATCTCTTGGTTTTTCTGCTCACCCAGCGCCTACGCTAGGCCAACTCTAAGGACAAGTTCCCATTTTCATCTTCGACAACTTCAGAGGAAAAGTCACGGTAGGATTAGCATCCAACAAACTAACCTTATAACGCATCTGATCTGACCCAAACGTAGAGCAGCTCTCCGTCTTTCCGGGAATAATAAGCTTGGCGAATGGAGCCTGTTCTCTTTCACTTTTCTTAGAACTTAAATCCCTTGGAACGCATCGCTGATGCATGGCCGCCAAGGCTTCTTGGGGCCGCTCAAAACTCTCTACCCTCTTACATAATTCCCATTGCAGGCTTATTTCTTGTTTATTAACGGTAAAAAGCAATGCGTTTGAATGGCCATCATTGAAGTCACTGGGAATCCATTTTGGCGCGGTTTTTTTCTGCATGAGTGCGTTTGCTAGTGCCTTTGTAAATAGGGCGCTAAAACCACTTTGAACCGAAAGAAATAAGGCCTCCACCCCCAATAAAGCGGCGCGAAGCGAGTCACGCTTGGCAGCCTTCAGCTCGCTCGCGTCGATTCCGTAAAAGTCAAGTTGACCGGTGAGATCAAAAAGAGCCCCGTGCCTTTTATCGATTTTGGATTTAGCCTTGTACGTTTTGGAACCCATTTTTTGGGTGAATTTTTGTTGAATCACTTTTTGAAGCGAAGAAACCGACCGCTTGAACGCCTCTCGCCTCTGAGTAGCGTCCATTGGGTTGTAACCAAGCTCAAGCAGGCATGAGATATCGAATTTATCTTTCTCGTTTTTCTTCGCAGTAGGGGACACCAGAATGGTCTCAGGACGACATGCCGGAATAAACCGCAAAACACGTTGTTTTTGTTCTTCGACTGGTTGTTTCATGCAACCATTTTTGCCACAAATCTCTTGGTCTCTGAACCGAGTCGAAAGATAGACAAAAGAAAGCCAACGGTTTACATCCTTCTCGACAATATTCTCTAAGTAATCCACATCAGCCTTCAAAAAGTCGCGAGCCGTCTGATGAAGAGTAACCGTCCCGGGACTCAACGCAACCTCTACCTGCTTGGCATTTACCGACGTTGAAAAAGCCAAAAGACAAATTGTCATAACTCGGTATTTCAAGACACCCTCCAGACTAACCTCAGCAATGCTGTTTCCAATTAATATATCCAATAACCTTAACCACACAGCCACTTAGAAACAAGAAGAAGAACTTCCGAAGTACATTTAACGCCTTTCAAAACCACGACACCCTCAGAGAACTAGGCCAAATAGGTCATAAGAATACGATTTGCGAACCACTCGGCAGTAGGATTACAATTCAACCACTGGAGAACTGCTTTATGGGTTTTAAGACTATCTGGTGTTCTTGTCTCTTTGCTATCGCCTGCCTCTATGGACACAATTCTTTTGCCGCTGATTTTGGCAATGACACCTGCAAAAAGAATTTCTTCATACCCGTGCTTCCGCTCAAGGTCGAATTTCAATACGACCACTTGAACTCTGTCCGAAGCCTCCACGATTTGTATTCACAAGATGATGCCTTTGTTCAACAAACCGGGGGGGATCCAGTTGTAAGGCTGGGTCGAATATTAAATACTCTCAGACTAACGTACCTCATAGAGTACTTGTTATCGCCCGGAACGGAAAAAGAGTCTATTCGTAGTCTCCCGCAAAAAAGACGGGTCGCACTAGCAGATATGCAAATAGTGAACGCAATGATCCGACTGAAACTCACCACTGCCATGGATGCTTTTTTGAGAATGGAAGAATTACTCAAAGGCTTGAAAACGATTGAAAGCACTCTGGAGGAGCTTTCAAAACAACAACGTTCCTTCGCCCAAACTAAAGGTCAAAAACGTTCCACAAAAACCTACATTAGTTCGACGGATAAAATAGTGGCGGCACTAACAACTCAAATGAAATCACTCCAGCACTCGGTTCTCTTATTGCTTCAAGGCTATATCACAACTGAATTGCTCACTGCTCTAAACAACGACGCGAGGAGCAAAATTTTCAAGTACCGAGGATGTGACCTAAGCACCGTAAAACTGTCTGATAGCGACCCGATTATCGGGCCCGAAACTTTGAAGGCTTTTGAAATCAAGAAAGAGCACATTGACGCATTACCGAGGTAGAAAACCTCGTATTAAATTAGTCTCGGTCGACCCCAGCGACAAAGGCCTATGGGCGGTTGATGCCCTAGTTGTTCTCTGATGCCTTCTTGTTTTGCACGGCATTAAGTTCTTCAATGGTTCGGTCCAATGCTGCTGCTAGACGTTCACCTAACAATGTGACTTCATCGTGAGTGATGGTTAGTGGTGGCACACACATAAAACCGGGGCCAAAAGACGTATTCACCGCATAAACATCGACCCCGTTCTTTAGACACTCCCGTTTAAGAATAGGAATCGCCAGCCGCTCTACATCTGAATCGTAACGGGTTGGACTTTCGACAGAGTCGAGAAGATACCCGCCAACCATTAGCCCCTCTCCATGAACGTGAATATTCGCAGTAGACACTAATGACTTTCTTAGGGTGTCGTTGAAGTGTCGTGCTACCTTATCGACATGGCCACTTTGGGCAATCGCACTAAATTCTTCAAGAGCTTGCGTGGCCGCTTTAGAGCCCAACGCAAATCCAGAGTAGGTGTGGCTATGCAAGTAGTGCTCTCCTGCACTTCGTATGGTCTTGGCTACCTTTTCGCCAATGAGGGTTGCGGCAATGGGCAATGAACCACCACCGAGCGATTTTCCGATCACAACGATATCGGGGTTGATGTTGAATTTTTCACTGGCCCAAAGAGTTGAGCCGCCGATTCTTCCTAAGCCGCACATAACCTCGTCGGCAACCACAAGAATATCGTTTTCACGGCAGACTCGGAGAATCATCTCCATATACTCACCGGATGGCGGCTGAGCTACTCGGCTTGAACCCGATACCGGTTCAATAAGAATTCCCGAAATATTTTTCGTTCCTGTGGATTCAATGACATCCCGAAATCGCTTTTCAAGCCGCGCTATATAGTCGGCTTCGGATTCACCTTGCCCCTTTTCAAAAAGCGGATTGTAACACGGATACAAAACTTGCTCGGCTTGCCGTGAACCCATTCTTGAGTTGGCTTTTGGGTTGTCACCGAACGCAATATCGCCAGAACCATGATAACTGCTCTCCCCAACCAGCAAATAAGGGCCCCGCCCAGTAACGGCGCCATGGAGTCTCGCTGCATCTACTGCGGCAAACACCGCGTCAGTCCCAGTCATCTGGACACTCACCGTGCCTTTTCCAATGCTCTTAGGCGCAAGTTCTCTTAGTTTGTGACATAAATCGATGGTCCAAGGATGTGCAGCAACAGAGGTATGAACAAAAAGCGGGTCTGAACCAGAAAGAGCTGACGAAATTGCAGCTTGCACACGGCCAAACGGACTGTCGGCCACCGGGTTGCCTTCGGGAGTCGTAGGACAGCCATTTCCAAGTCCATTGGAGCAGGCAGCCCCCGCCTGAATGACGTCCTCAAAAATTCGGCCATCGGGTCTTCTCACCGTAGCAAACACGCCATTGACGTTC
>CAXGXL010000233.1:0-6156 GCA_964013555.1 uncultured bacterium | reverse complement strand
ATCGTATTCAAGCTTAATTCACCTGGAGCAAAAGGATTGACATCCCAGGTTTTAGATGCGGTGTCTAAGTCCCTTAACATTTGATTAAACTGCCTTACCGAATTCGGGTTGGCGGTCATAAGATGCTCCTTAAGCAATTTCGATGCCCGCTTATTCAAAAGAGCACGATTGGGTGCAGCGAATTTCTTTATTTGCTTATTTTGGTACGAGGGACGGTAACCTGGGGGTCTATTGTATCGGATAGGCACGGCTTTTCTCCTAAATTATGAGTGTGGTGTTTGATTTATCGGCCGCCTCGTCCATTTTGTCCTCTCAAATGCCGGGAAACCCGATCCCACCGGCACTCGCCCTCCTGAACCTTCGCTACGTGGTTCACCGTGATAGGAGCCCCCATTTCTTGTGTCCTTACAAGTCCTTGAAAAGCCCGAACAACTCTACCTTACGATTCTCAGCCTCTCCCAAACTCCAATTACGCTTGAATCTTCGGAGCACCATGAGACATGATTCTTTGATTCAACGCACTTTTGCAATCCCTCCATTTCTGGAACCACCGCATTGGGCCCTTTCATGCAAACGAAAAATTTTCCCGCTCAAACACAGTCTATTGGGTCTGCCCTCATTGGATTGGAGCACTCTCATTGTCGTCATCGCTAGCAACTTGTTCACCCAAACAAACTAAGAAAGTAACGGATTCAGGAAAGTGTTCAATCCTTCCGAATTATTCCCTAATGTTTGTCCGATTGATAAACGAACTAAGAAATCACCCAAACCAACCTGGCAGCTTTGGGCTCTCATAGAACTAAACCCAGTCTCGGGTAAGAAGCAACTCACAAAGGCAGTCAAACACCTATGACACGGCCACTTCCGCTAATACACCCGGACCTGAAGAGCCTCTTTAATGACCACGAACCTTACCACAAAGGTCTATTTTCTTTGAATCTCTTCGAACAACTTACCGTAGGCCGACTCGATTTCCTTTACCGATTTCGCCATTGGAGAAAAAGGCTCTGCCTGCGTAGGAGAACGGGCTTCTAGAACTACAGAAATACCATTAGCGCAGAGCTCCGGTTTCAATGCCACGCTATCTTCATGGGTTAAGTCTCTTGTTTGCTCTCCCGTTCCCTTAGGCAAGACCGCCAGTAACTTTGCCCATTCATCAGGTGCCTTTGGGCTCCGAAAACTACGAAATGCGCCACCTACCTGCGTCACCAATCCTTGGGCAAAATCGGGCCAATTTTTACTATGAAAAATGGTCTTACTCAGCACACCATCGTACTCTCTATTTATCAGGTCGCGTAGGAGTCCCAAATTCACTTTGGGCGCAGGATCGATCTTATTCTTATCACACCAGGCTCCCTTATAACTTTTATTGGATCCCTTACCCATATAACACCACGTATTTTGTACAACAATAGACGTAAACGCCACAACAGCTTCATGAGCTTCGGGCGGGAGCTCCGCTTCTTGATGCTTCAGTCCTGCTAATATAGTTCTCGCTTCATCGATAGCCCTATCAAGTGCCCCCAAAAGGTGTTGCATATTCGTCTTACCTTTAAACCCATTTGCTATATCGTGTAGCGAGACGCCCAAATTAATTTGTGATTTCATCTGAATCCCGCGTTTATCGCAGAGCAAAAACCATTCATTAGCGGGGCTATCCTCAAGAGAATATTCCGGATCATGCTTCTTAATAGCCCCATTATATACGCCAATTAGCTCCCCTAAGGGAACTACCAGTCTGTCTTGGCACACCGCCGCATAGGCCTTTTCCATTTTCTTTAGGGAGGTGTAAATTCCTTTACTTCCCTCCACCGTTTCCATGGGCCCGCCCATGATTTCAAGATTAGCCTGCGGCCAAGGATAGGTTGCAACTTGTGCACCCCTTATTCTTGCCTGCTTTGCAATTCGGTGTGCATCTGCGTGACTTCCTTTATTTAGCCACTCCCCCATCTTCCAACTTACTTTCTCCATCTCGGCTGCAGTCCATTGATTTTTCGCGTCCTTGCTCTTTTGCCCCCTTAATAGGGATTCCTTGTGCTGCTTTTCGAGTTTATTTACCTCAGCCTGATTTTCAATCTCATAAGAAAACGTCTGTTTTCGTGGATTGTAGTACCATCGAAGGCCTTCATGTAGTTCCACCGAACGATACAAAAAACGATTTCCCTTTTTTGGGGATTGAATAAGATGCCAACCATTCAACTCGGCCACTGTACTCTGAGAAATATCTTCGCAAAGCCGTACCAGTTCCTCATATTGTTCTGCATTCTTCAACTTCTCAGAAGGCTTCACATTGTCAGCGGTAATTTTCCATGCAGGGTATTCAGGACCCCGGTCCCCGGCTTTTCGGGTTCGAGTCAATTCCGACTTATCAACAATCGACTTCGCCAAAACCAAACCGTCACCCTTTTCTCCCAAGTTGTGACATCTGGCTATCATCATATTCTTGTATTCAAACTCCCCCCCAACCGCCTGTCTAAGAGAGGCCAGAGCCGAAGTCGAAGTAAAGGGTATTATGAGGATAGCGCCGAGGAAAATATGCCAATTAAAAAAAAGGCGGGGGTATTTCATCACCAAGCTCCAACAAAAACGTTCAATTAAGTAACCACCAAATTATCTGCGGCGCGACGCGGGACAAAAGAAATGTCTCTTTTCTCTTTTCCATTGCCTCTGACTAAGCCTCGCTATTATTCGAGAATAGACTTCCTGATCTTCTTCATTTCAGTTGCATACCGCAACAAAAGTTCTGAGTGGGCTTTATAAATATCGATACCATCTCCACCCTCCATCACAATCGAGACCAGAGCAAACAACTTGTTGAATTGATTGCCCACTTGTTCTTCAAATGAATCACTTTCAGAGCTTACCTGAAAACCTTGGAGGGTTAAATCGATGCACTCGAACAAAAAATCGGCCATTGAATTCGGTTTTTCAAAATCAAGCTCCACCGTGCTTAAACCGTCACGAGCATACCTTTCGGTACAGGCGAAAATAAACGCAATTTGCCACGTGGCTGCGTTACGTTGCTCTGCATTCAAGGCCTTCAGAGCTGCTGGTTTGCCAGCAGCCAGATCCGCCAGGGATGCCTGAGGGACAGAAAAAGTAGAAAGTCCCTTAGCCTGAAGCACCCCAAGAACCTCTTCTTTCGTCATACCTAAAACAAAAAGACTCTTGAGGGCATCGACCTTATCCGCAAAATTGCGTTGCGTATCCTCATGGGCAATCTTAATTAGAGTGTCTCGCTTCAATCCAGCTATAACAGCCCGGTAATTGGGATCCACCCGCAATGCTCTAAACAAAGCTCGAACGTCGCGCTCGTTCAAAAAGCTTAGCACATTCCATATAATGCCCTTTTGACGCTGAAAAAAGATGTTCTTCAATATGTCCGTTCCAGCCAATTTTCTCGCTCCAAGCATCTTGGCTTTGAGGGTGGCACTTCGTGCCCACTCTTCCAAAGCTTTTTTCGCCGCCAATTCTTCGGCACTGGGCTGGACAAATTGAAGCTCCTGTGCCTTGGTCTCTTCGAATTTCACCACAACCGACTTTTTAGCTTTCCCTTGGACTTTCTCTGCTAATTGTACATGAAGCTTTAACGTTACGGATTTTCCGTCAGCGGACTTAACCTTCGCAATAACCGCATTGTGATACCCCGCGGGGGGAATAATGCCTAAAGAATACAATTCTATTTTCTTCGGATCCGTCATAAATTGGACACCGGCTTTTTTTAAGACATCAGTCGCAACAAAAACCTGCTTTCCCCGGTGAGTTCCCCAACTCTCCTTGGTATTTTTGCCGCTCGCAAACCAACTGCCCCCTGGGTTTGGCTTTGCCTTAGAGGCAAAAGCCGTCCATGCCGATAACCAAAAGAAACAAAACAAGATCGGAACCACGACATTGATAGTACGCACAACAACTCCCCGCGCTTAGATTCGACCGGCTCTAACCGAGTCCGTCTGCCTCAGACTACAATGCTATTAAAGCTGCTAGGCCAGCTCAATAGCAAACAATTGGTTCTCTACTCTACCCAGGCGTATCTTTGAGGAATATTTTGACGCAAACGCAACAAGGTCAGGCTAAAATTATTCAAATTTGCTCAACAAATTGTTCCGGCGCTCCTTTCAAATCGTTTCGTTTGCTTCTGAGGACCTCAGGAGTGTAAAGCAAACGTTCGCCCATAGATTAGGTACCTTGCGCCATTATCGAACACGTCCCGACTCTCCCGGCACTCGAATCAACGCTTACTTTGCATGGGCGATCTTGAGAAACCTGGTCTGGCCGGAACCTCCTCCCAAACGAAACCCAAAAGCCACCATCAACGGCTGCCCAAACCAGGTTGTGAGTTACGCTTTAGTCAATGAATCTCCTCTAAAGACCTCCTTACTATTGCCTAAGCCACTTTCCTAAACTCCATAACTTGGCCCGGCATTGGCAAGTGCTTCGCGAAGAATACCTCCAGCTTCCCACCAATGCGACGGAAATTCATCAAATAGGAAAAGCCCGCATAGAATTCTTCGTGAGATTCTTCGCTGCCTGCGCTCAGGAAGCGAATAACACCACCGAAACTCAGGTGGTGCTCTAAATGGGCTTCAAAACGAAAAACGGGTTCGATTTTGAAAGCAGGTAGAAGAACCCAAGGCTCAATGAAGGTAGATTTAGGCGTAGATTTTCAGAGCGAAAACCCCAGACCTGAAGTCGTCAAGTAATTATCGACTAAATGGAAATTGCAGCCAATATCTTCGATAGGCGAGAGTAGCGAGCAACGCTATCGCCACGGGCTTGGACTGCAGCACTTTTTTTGCTAGCAAGAAAACTCGCTTTGGCCATGTTTTTGGTACGACGCTATTGGCTTTACCTGCCGCTCTATCCGCAAGTTGATTCCGGAGCACCACCAAGTTATCAACCGTTCGGCAGTAATAATCTTGCGCCAACTCCCCCAACGAGTTGTAGCACGAATTGAAAACCGAAGCAGGAAGAACGCTGCTTAGCAAATCATAACCAAAGGGCTCCGTTGCATTATTATAAGTGATGAGAGTTCCCGATTTCATGGGAGTAAATCGTATTTCTCCATTTTCACGAGCTCGAGGCTCTGACTTTTCTTGCGGAATTGCCCACCGTATCGAATACCCTTTTCCCTTTGGAGTATTGAACTTACGAAGCTCTTCATCGAGCTTGTAGGAATAGGTCAAAGCGGCGTAGATCCAAGCTGGCAGGAGCTCTTGGGACTCGTCATCAACAAACGTAATCGGGTTAATTCGATGATACACCAGCGCCAAATCACCCTCTTTTGCAAGGGTTCGAGTCTCGGTCATACCAGGAACAAATCGCGATTGGCCGTCGTAATCTTCGAAAATCTTAGAAAGCTCTTCAGGTTTGACATCGGGTACGTACCGAAACACACTCCCCCATAAAAGGCGATCGGTAATGCTAACGGGTACGCAAACGGTATCCCCCCGTAGAATAGCATTCTGCTGCTTAGAAGAGAGCTTCTCAAAGCCACGGAATTTTTCTCCTACGCTGTCCCAATCGTCCCACCGAGTGGGTTTAGGGCTGCTCGTTTCAAACCGGTCGGCCACGGTGTTTTGAGTGACCACACCACGGTCGCTTGTCGAAGCGACGGTCGACGCTCCTCTTGAGTTCGGAAGAACTTGAGCAATAGTCTTCGGTGTGGAGTTCGTTATCATTGATTCATCCTTATTCTAAATTGCGCCAAGCGCAGGCGGTATTAACACAAATTTCCCAACGTGTTTTTTCTTTAAAAACTCTCGCTGGGCATCTACTATTTGGTCCAGGGGATAGGTTTGAGCCACTAGGGGTTTGATTTCACCCGCCTCGATGTATTTTACCAAATTAGGAAAGGTAGATTCATCCCACGCAGTACAACCGATGAGGGTCAGATCTTTAAGGTAGAGAGTCCGCAAATCTAAGGTCGCCATGGGCCCTGCGATGGCCCCACTGGTAACGTATTTTCCGCCGCGCTTGAGAACATGGAGCATGTCCTCAAATCCGTCTCCCCCTACGTTATCAAAAACAACATCGACGCTTTCTTTCAGTTCAGAGACCATGGTCTCCCAGTCTGCCCCCCCCGCTCTACCGGTAAAAACAGAATCGGCTCCGAGCTCTAACAACTTGTCTCTTTTGGACTCACCGCAAATGGCACTT
>CAXGXL010000232.1:0-6161 GCA_964013555.1 uncultured bacterium | reverse complement strand
GCTCCAAACCGCGAGCTGCGCCCTAACAAGTAGGTCACCCGATGCGGTTGTTTTAGGGGCCCTCTTTCACGATATCGGCCATTTAATTGCACCGTGTGCGCCTCAAATGGCTGGGCTGGGAGTTGTCAATCATGAGCATATCGGAGCCGCCCTTCTTAGGGACTTCGGGTGCTCCAAGCAATTGGCCGATTTGGTGAAGTATCACGTAGAGGCCAAACGCTACCTTTGCTTTAAGAAACCAAACTATTTCGAAAGGCTTTCCGAGGCATCCAGAAAAACCCTGCAGTGGCAAGGCGGCCCCATGACCGCTCAAGAAGCCTCAGAGTTCGAGAAACTAGAAGCATTTCGCCATATCCTTTCCGTTAGAGCCTGGGACGAAAAAGCCAAAGACCCCCATGCCCAGGTTCCTCCACTTGGTCACTACCGTCCCATTCTACTTCGCCACCTTAATCGCGATAATAGACGCCAAGGATTCACTGATGTTTAGCCGTCCCTTAAAATCTCATGAGCTTCAATTTTACGAAGACCATCACTACTTGGTTCTTCGTCAGCCCTTTGGGCCCCAAAAAAGCAAAAAGCTGCAAGAGTGGGCCGACGAGTTGATTCGTTGGCCTGAAACCCCTGGAAAATGGATGAAGTATTTCGAAACCTCGCCTTTAACCGGCGAGCGCATGCTCTGCCGGGTAGAGAACTTTCTCGAGTACCATCGGGGGTTTCGCCGGCTTCTTCAAGACCCAATTCTATTGGACATTCTTCAAGAGCTGATGGGGGAGCCCCCTACGTTGTTCAAAGAAAAAATCAATATGAAGCTCGCCGGCGGCGCGGGCTTTGGGGCTCATCAAGATGCTCCTGCCTTCACGACCTTTGGGCAGCGCTACCATATAACCATGATGCTCGCCATTGATGACTCCACCATTGCAAACGGATGCTTGCAATTCTCTTCTCCGGTCGAGATGTACCAAACCCTCCCTCAAAATCCAGACGGGACACTCTGCTCGAAATTGGAAGCGAAGCTGCCTTGGCATTCTCTAGAGGTAGAGGCGGGTGACGTCGTTCTTTTTGATTCGTATATTCCCCACCGGTCGCCGAAAAATCCATCTAGGCATTCCCGGCGAGCTGGTTTTATTACCTACAACCGAAAATCCGAAGGGGACTACCGAAAGAACTATTTTGAAGACAAACGAAAATCGTTCCCCCCTGAGTGCGAACGCATTTTTGGGGTGGACTACAGCACCCGAGAATCCGTGTACAATTTAGGCAACCCGATTCGGTAAGCCCCAGGAAGTACGGGTACCCCCCCACCAGCAAACCGGTCCTTTGAAATGACAAGATAAACGGTGCGAATTCAGAGGCGAGCTCAATTCTTTGACGACCTTAGTCGCAAAAGTCTGAGAATTAACTGATGGTACAGATGCCGCTTCCTCCGCCGGGAATCACTTTTTCCTTTTGAAGCCACCGCTTAAAAGGCCGGTTTTGTGAAGCCTCCTCCAAAAGAGAACTAAATAACATTCGCTGTTGAGCAGGAAGCATCCTTCGGAGCACATCGCCCGCTTTTCGCTCGCCCCCATCCTCGAATCTCGCTTGAATTTCTTCAAAAGCGATTTGTGCTATCCGCCTGTTATGGACGTTTTGTTCCTGGCGAGATGCTCCTCTCCGAGGACGAATCGAGATGTTCTGCCAAGGGTCAACTTCCCTGACGTGGGTCTCGGCCGCAAGTCGGCCCAACCTGCCGGACGAATCGTTGGTCGATTCGCGGTCTCGATGGGATGAGGGTGGATGAGGCACTCGCGGTTGACTCATCGGCGATGCATCTTCGTCATTGTCTATAAACGGCGCAGACGGCAGGGGAAACACTCCGACCTGGTTCGTCGGCGTAACTTCTTCATCGCTCTCCATCGGCGGAGCCGAAGGAATGGCCCCCCCCCAGTAGTCGGCCATTGTCCTAGGCGTCATAGGAGGAGCCGTAGGAACAACCTGCGAACGTGTTCCTTGGGCAATCACCTCTTCACCACCACGTTCTTGATGGCTGCGGGGAGGACTTAGTGTCACACCCTGATTTCGGGTTGCCGTTGAAGAACCAGTGCCTGTAGTACCCGTTTGAGCACCTGACAGACCGGACATTCGGTCCGTCTTGGGGGTTGCTTGCTTTTGAAGAAACTCGTCGATTTGCGCCTTTAAGTTAAGGTTGGGATACTGTGGCTTCCAGTTCATAGGCCGGCCGGTCATAGGAGAATTCTTGACCGAACCTCCTTCAAACCACTCTTCAATGCTCTCTTTATCGTAGGTGTGCCCATCGGCACATACGACCGGGTTCTTGATAAGTTCTAGAGAAATCGGACAACACAATGCATCGGGGACATCGCCGCTAATACCTACCGCATTCGCGGTTCCCGACGAGGTCCAAGCCTTAATTTGCGACCGCAATCGGTAGTTCGGTAAAATCTTCAATGAGCTAAATCGTTTGCCACTCAATTTGGACACTTCCCGAGACTTCATTTTTTCTTCAATATTCTTTCGGTCATAGGTGTAGCCATCAGAAGCTACAACCGGCTCCTCCATGATCTCATTTTTCGAAAGGGGGCAACAAAATAAAGGAGGGTTCTCGGCGGTACTCTCCTTACTTTCTCTTGCACTTGGAGGTACCTTGACCTGAACACCATTTGACTTTGAAGACTGGCTACTGCGTATAGCAGAACCACCCTGCTCCAAAGGAGCGACTCTTGTTTCTTGCGGCACATCTTGTCTGGTTGGACGAATAGCTAACACGGTTTTTCCCTTTCCTGCTGCGATTCACAATTGAAATACAGAACTCAATCCTCACTGCCCTGGCATGGGTGTCACGGACACCACTTTCCCGGAAGGTGGCCGGTCGAATTAACGAGAGTCTTGTCGGCTCCAGCGGCCATAAGGTGGTTTGCGAGGGTGATGTAATTATAAGCGAACGCAAAATGCAGGGCCGTGTTGCCCCGGCAATTCTGCGCATCGAGATTGGCCTTGTGGACCATAAAGAACCTCATCAGCCCCAGTTGATTGTTTTGAGCCGCTACAATCAGAGGAGTATTACCAAACTCATCTCTTATATTAGGGTCGAAGATCCCGGCGTTTCGCATTTGAATCACCTCTCCAATTCTTCCATTGCGAACTTTGCTAAAGAGCTCCCTTGTCTCTTCGCCGGATAGTTGGCGATAAACCCTTTCGCTCGCAGAGGAACTGGTCGCTCCACTCGCACGCCTCGGTGGCGTAGGTTTGGTTGGAGGGGGTGGATTTCGATGGGGGGCATTTTTATTACTCGCTCCACCAGCAGCTCGGTAGCGTGGTGGCGACGGATCGGGCCTATTTTGGGACGGCCTAGGTGCAGACCGGTAGCGTGGTGGCGACGGGTTTTGCCTGCTTTGAGATGGCTTGGGTGCGGGCCGATAGCGAGGTGGAGAAGGATGTTGCCTACTTGGAGCGGGCCGGGTTTGTGAACTCGGCGCTCTGGGGACCGGCCTTGTAGCATTAGCTGCTGGCCGAGACCGGCAACGCTCGGCAAATCGGGCCAATTCAGCGTCGCTCATATCACTTAACTTTGAATAGGCTTCGTTTATCTGCTTGAACCGACTTTCACTCGCTGCCTTTTTACTTGCATCTGTCACCTTGTCTGGATGGCACTTCAAAGCAAGCTTGTGGAAGCTCTTTTTGATAACTCTTTTGTCCGTTGTGGGTGAACCTATCTCCAAGTGTCCAAAGGGAGTGTCAGGAAAGGTGATCGGTGGAAGTGGCATCGGTCTTTGTCCTTTTTGAGCTACTTTGGGTCTGTTCAAGCGGGTATTTTAGCGACCGGATTTCGGCTTGGTGGCTACCCCCCGCCATTTTTATCGTCATTTCGAGGCGATAGTTGCTCTTAGTTTACTCCGCACCGGACGAAGCGGGCGCTTCAACACTTACTTGAGCGAACTCAATTGGTTACAAGAGCCTTGACGCAGCGCATGCTCTACGGCTTTTACCGCTCTGCACAGTCCCCGCGATTTTCACGCGCAAGATGCACCCAAAAATGGTGTCTCCGGATCGGGCCGCAAAAGCCATAATCTACCCACACAGTAGGCTAGGCCGACCCGTTCAGCTCAGAGGCTCGCTCTAGTTTACGCGGGTTAATTCCAGAGCTTCAATTGCTTCAAAGCATTGGTCAAGTCATGAAAACGATGGGGCACCACCCCCCTCTTTTTGACAATCATCGCCGGCGCAAATGCGATGGCCTCCAGGTTTTGCGCAAACTTCTCTAACTCGGCTGCAGACGCATCAGCAGCAGGCCGATACATCATCGCGTATAAATACGCATTTGCCATACCACCCCGATCGATATCGTCTTTGCAGGTATTGTTGTAGGTAGTTGCCTCAACAATATCCACAAGATTCTCTACCAAGGTTTTGTTCAAAAAATGAAATACAATAGCCCGTCGCTTGTTTTGTGAAAGGGAAGCACCATTGGGTAGGCCCAACTCTCGCTGGGCTTGTTCCAGGCCATGGTCCAAGAATGTTGCAAACCCATTCTCACCGCCCAGGCGTTCCTTGAGCCCTTCCGAAAAAAAGAAGCCTTCGTTATTTTGCATTAGCTCTGAAATAAGCCTCGCCTTTAACGTCCCGAAATCGCAATCTGGTGCAAACTCGTCGGATTGATTGTAGAGATCTCCATCGGCGGCAAGAGTAACCAAGGTTAATTTGGTTTGAATATCGGGTCTGTCTTGAAATGCTTCTAAAACCCGGGTTCGCTCCCCTTCCACCCCAGTGCGTTTTTGTCGATTTATATATAGATGATGCTCTTTGGGCCCTTGCCCTTGAAGAAACTCCACAAACTCGGGGGTAATATGAGGATGAATTGGCGTCAGTTGCATGGTGGTAGTACCCATGCGAATGCACGTAGACCGCCGATTTGTCGTCTCCAGCTCAAAAAGCCTATAGGGAGTGTTCCCTTGTAGATACGGATCATAGTTGGAACCCAACTCGCCTCCGATGATCCCGGTGGCCATATTAAACAAATGCTCGGCGGAGCTGGAGGCGCCTTCAAGGGTCGCTTTTTGCCCCATAATTAATGCTTGAGATTGTTCTAGGCGGGCTGCAATCTGAGCGCCCTGACTCGAAGCAAGGCCCACAAAATTTTGGGTAGGATCCCCATGGGTTTTGGTCGCCTGCACCAAATCGTGCTGAAAAGAGGACTCGGTAACCCCCGTAAACAAAGAGCGGGCTATCGCTAGGGTAACGACCCTTGCATCTTGGCGAAGCTTCTGATTCCCCTTCGGTTTATGGGCTTTCCCAATGGAGTCCCGCAAACTGCTAAGAAAACTCTTGTAACGTTCACGTGAGTCCTCCTTTGGGATGGCCCCATGAAAAGGCTCGCCCATCAATTGCGCTAAGGTATCACAAATGACCGTCTGCATGTGTTGGTCGGTCTTGGCTTGTTGAGGCTTTACTAAGCCTTTAAGAGCCTCCTTCACCATGGGTTTCGCGAGGCAGTCGGCGGCTACGGCGTCAAGGGTCAGCGTGTAGCGGCCCAATTTCCAACTTCCATCTGCAATATCCGCAGGGGTGACCAAAGGAGCCGCCGCCATCACCAAACTCTCGGTAGCCAAGCTTGGTGGCGCATCAGGCACGGCCCCCGAGGCAGCAACCGCCTCCTCAGCCGAAACGCTAGCCGGCACAGGAAGCTCATGTCCCCTTGCCGGACCCGGTTGACTCGATTGAGTCTCCGAGGAAGTTGCCATCGCATCACTTGAGGCCGCGGCCTCCTGCGCTCCAGAGGTGGTTGAATCTTGAATCCGTTCGGACTCCGTAGGTATTGGCCGAGGGCCCGGGGGCTTTGAGGGTACTTTCATGGTTTAATTCTAGCGCAAAAGACCAGGTAAGATCCAAGTTACTCGCTTGACTTCGCTCCTAGCGGCCCTGGCTGCATTCGGCAGAAGAGCGCGAGCAATTCGTCTCGGCAACGATTGTTTCATTCTTGCCAATTCAAACGCAAGCCCCAGCATCTGATGCGAATCCATTACCGACCCAACCATCTCATAAGCCCCCAGTCGATTGAAGTTAACCCCCCACCTCAAAGCCGTCACCGGCAAGTTCTCATCTCACTCGCAAACCTCATTGAACGTCAAACCATTGGGAAACTCCGTGGTGCCGTTTTGACACAC
>CAXGXL010000231.1:0-6184 GCA_964013555.1 uncultured bacterium | reverse complement strand
ATCAGCCCGTCGAGCCGGGCTTTCCCTTTTTATTTCTTCAGAAGAATTCACCTTCCTTTGAAGCGAGTTATCAGCGACGCTAGGATCTTTCTCCGCAAAGCCTAATTGTTCGTGAGCACCTGATGAAATAGAAACTCTATCTGCGGTGGTCGTTCCACTAGCCCCAACGGTAGAAAGTGCATCATCCGTCTTCTCGCTAGCAGCTCCCCTAGAACTATCCAGCTCAAGTGCTCTAGAAAGATGATTTGCTGGTTTGATGTCCATCGGCTCTACCTAAATCCATTGTACAATGCATGCGCACCTTGCGCTACATTGCACATCGCCCTTGCACACCGCCGCCCCTCGCTACATTAGTACATCGCCACTGAGCCGAAAAACTTAAGGTCTTTTTTAGAAATTTTTTTTTTGAATATCAGTTTGGAACAATTTTCGCGATCACAAGAGAATGCTCCTTGGGAAAAGCGTCTGAAAATATGAAGGATTTCTCGATCTCATCGCGCACGAGGCCTAAGGGCTTGTTGTGGTGCGCTATCGCCAAAATCGTACCTTTGTCTACCCAAGAACCACATTTCACTCGTAACTCTATTCCTACAGCGGGATCTACCGAATCTTCGGCCGTTTCTCGGCCAGCACCAAGAGCTGTAGCCGATGTGCCAATTTGGTACGCGTCGATCTTCTCGACATATCCAGACTCATGTGACGTGATCTCAGTCTTAAACGAAGCGCTGGGCAATCTATCGGGGTCGTCCACAACGCTTCCATCCCCGCCTTGAGCTTCAATTAAAGCCTGAAATTTATCGAGAGCTTCGCCGCCTTGTATTTTCTGCGCCAATATCTCTCGAGCATGCTCCACGTCTTTCGCAATTTTACCTAAAACCAACATCTCTGCGCCCAAAGCGAGGGTTAACTCAGTAGAGTCCTGCGGGCCCACTCCTTGGAGAATATCGATACTCTCACGAACTTCGAGCGCATTTCCCACCATAGTACCCAGCGGTTCTTCCATCCGAGTCAAAAGAGCCGTCACATTCAACCCGGCTCCCGACCCAACCCTTACTAGGGACTCCGCAAGTCTTCGTGCCGATGCTTCATCCTTCATAAAGGCACCGCTGCCTACTTTGACATCCAAAACCAAACCATCGATGTCTTCCGCCAATTTCTTCGATAAAATCGAAGCTGTAATGAGCGGAATGGACTCAACAGTAGCTGTAACGTCTCGCAGGGCGTAGAGTCTCTTATCCGCCGGCACCAAATCCGAAGTTTGTCCTGCCAAGCACACCCCGAGAGATTCCACAAGTTCAGCAAAGCGCGCTCCGTCAACATCGCAGGAAAATCCGGGAATCGACTCCAATTTGTCCAGGGTACCACCAGTATGTCCTAAACTTCGGCCCGAAATCATGGGTACTCTCACCCCACAGCTAGCGACTAGAGGAGCAAGTGGTAAGGAGACTTTATCCCCAACCCCCCCCGTTGAGTGTTTATCCACCTTAGCGCCGGTAATGCCGCTAAGATCCATAACTCTGCCCGAGTCTCTCATTGCCAAGGTTGTAGTCACCGTCGACTCGTCCGACAAACCCTGCTGAAAAACGGCCATCAAATAAGCAGCCGCCTGGTAGTCTGGAATCGAACCATTTCCAATTCCTAACAGAAACTCTCTAATGTCATTTTGCTCGAGAACCTCTGCGTCCCGAACCTTGCGGATAAAGTCGACAGCTCGCATCGCTTATTGACTCCTATATGTACCCGCCAAAGTCGATGTGAGTATGGGCGAGCTCACAGAATGTTTGAACGAAAAACGAAAAAAAACTAGCACGCCCCCTTCGGTAGCGCCACCTCGAATGCACTTACCCTCATAATGTGTGCTCTTATTTCTAATTTATGAAGAAGCGCCTAGGTCCCATTATTCGTAACGCATTGCATCTACGGGGTGCTGTCTTGCTGCTTTTAAGGCGGGAAAAAGCGTCGCCAAGTGCGAAATAACTAACGCTGCAACAACCACAAGAATAACTTCGAGCGAGTTTATTTTAACCTTTAGGAACTCCACCATATACACATCCGCCGCAATAGAAATCTCCAAGCGCGATAAAATTCCGCAAATGCCCACTCCCAACAAAACCCCAAGAGCGGTTCCCACCAATCCAACTACCCATCCTTCGATAATGAAAATCTTCATAATACTCGAATCCCGAGCCCCCATGGACTTTAAGACCGCTATCTCATGAGATTTCTCCACTACCGTCATAAATAAGGTAGACGCAATATTGAAAGAAGCAACAATAACAATAAAGGTTAAGACCAAGAACATGATAATTTTCTGCAGTTTTAAAGCAGTGAATATTCCGGAGTTAAGTTCTCGCCAATCCAAGGTTCGATAGGGATAGCGCCCAACTGCGGCCAATACACCGTCGCTGTAGAGCTCCACTCGCTCAGGATTAGCGACTTTAAACTCAACACCGTTGACCGTATCTCCCAACCCCATCAATTGCTGAGACGCATTGATATGAAGATAGGCGAGTCGAGAGTCAAATTCATGCATACCCGACTGAAAAATCCCTGCGAGTTGAAAAAGCATGCGTTTTGGGGCATTGCCACGAGCACCAGCAATACCTACCGGAGTTGTGAGGTAGAGCTTCGTTCCGAGAGGTTTGTCTATTCGTCGAAAGAGCTCATCCCCGACAACCAATTGGGCTACTCCAGCTTTATCAGCTAAGAGAGTCGAAAGCCGTTTTTGTTTGACGACATGCCTGATACATCGGTCAACGTTTGGATCCCAAATACATAGGTTCCTCTCAATTTGGGTCACATCTCCAGCGCTACTCGGCTCGACTCCCTTAAGCAAAACCCCAATTCCCTTGGCTCCCGAACTCAGCATAGCTTCACCAAAAGTAAACGGAGTTTGAGCCAACACCCCCTCCACTTCTAAGCCACGGCTGCCAATCTCTCGGTATTCGTCAAAATCAATTCCGTATTTTTGCACCACTAAATGAGGATTCGTACCTAGAATTTTTGTTTGAATATCCGCTTGGTAACCACTCATTACCCCATTTACCGCCACTAGTGCCCCTACCCCCAAACAAATTCCTAAAATCGCAACGAAGGCGGTTCCAGATAAAAAGCCACGGCGCCCCCTCAAATGACGCTTAGAAATACCCCACTCTACTTTGTAACTAAGATCTAACCCTCTTCCGCCCGAATGCAATAAAAAGCCTAAAGAAGCCCCAAAAACAGCCATTAGAAAACCAACCAAAGCACCAAAATAAAGCAGTCGGTCCCAAAGCGGTCCTAGCACTCTAATTCCAGGAGGTAGGGCATGAAGTGCTCCAAAATACGAGGAAGACTCCTCTACAAAACCCAAGGTCACAGGCCAGCCTTGATAGAAATGCACCCACCAAATAACCAAGTTCACCAAGATCGCCAGATAAATTTCCCAAAATCCAATTCGGCTGGCTTTCTTTCCTACCCAATAGCCACTGACCGTAGCAACAAAGACCACACCTCCCCACAAAAACACCGGTTCAGAGATCAAACCAATGCTAGGGTTGTCGATAACAAATTCCCCCACCGTCCAAAGTCCAACGGTTGTAGCAAGCAGAGCACGCAAGCATGAGGGCCAATGAAACTCACGCTTGAAAATCGCCAAAACAATACCTGCCCCCAGCATCTGGGCAAGCAAAACCAGGGACAACCCCATTTGCTTAAGCGACCACCTAAAGACACTTTTTTGGGAACGCGAAACGGCCGATTCAGATTTAGCCATCATCAAGAAGCCCTATTCTTCTAAGAGAGTCTTGTAAATTTGCTCCGGCTTCTCGCCGTCTTCTGGGGCTCGGTATTCATTAGAGTGTTTAACTAAAACGCGATCTGCATTAAAAGTTTTGCCATCAAAGATCCCCTCTACAACAACCCCAATACCCTCTCGAAACATCTGTGGGGGAGCGCTCTTAGCATGCACTCCCACCGAATAAACATCCGCCTGGGAATCGGGCTGAACGCCAACTTGGAACCGCAAATCTAGCGTCTCTGCGTCCCACTTCATGGTTCCCACTTGCACAACTCCTCCAAGGCGAACCGTCGCCCCAATAGCAGCATCCCCTTTTTGGACTAGCTCCTTGGGGTTCCAGAAATACACCAAATTCTCACCGATATCGCCCATTGAAATATAAGCTAAGATACTCCCAGCAAAGCAGATAGCAAAAAGAGCCAGGAGACGACGCTTGATAACATCACTCATCATGAACGTCCTTCGTCGTGTTCTTGGAGACCCTGGCTCCCAATCGTATCGATGAAGAGCTCATGTTCAGCCTTGGTTTCCCGGCGACGTTTCAACAAAGAGAGTAAATAAAGCAGCATACCACCCCACGTTGCCGCATATGCCGTCCACATAAATTTCTCACCACCAACAATCATGCCTAAACTCCTCGCATTCCCGCCGGGGGTAATTCACCCAACTCTATATCTAATCGTTGTCGACCAATTTGGTGGCGAAGTCTCGTAAAAAACAGATAAGCAAATAAGAATGCAAACGCACTAATCCTAAGTGGCATTACCATTTCACTAGAAACCGTTTGCGGAGACGATTGAACTTGGTGAAGTGTATTCCACCATTTCACTGAAAACCATACCAAAGGAATATCAACGTATATAATCACAGCGGTTACCGCAGCCCATGTTGCCCGCTTTTCAGGGACGTCTACGAAATGTCGCAGGGCTAGATAACCCGCAAACGAGAAAGTCATAATCGCCGCAGTCGTTAGTCGCGGGTCCCAGGTCCAATACACCCCCCAGGTTGGCTTGCCCCAAACGGAGCCAGTAAATAAGACCAAAACACTAAAAAAAACACCGACCTCGGCACTAGCCTCTGCTAGGATATCCGCTCCCCACCTGCCGTTAAATAAATACGTAACACTCGCAATCATTGTCACGGTAAACGCAATCATCGCCACCCAAGCCGCAGGCACATGAACATAGATAATTCGATACACCTCGCCCATTTCTCGCTCAGTTGGCGCGACAAAAAGTCCCCAATATCCCCCCACTACCAATAGAGTAAGGGCAACCATTGGAAGCCCAACATCCAAAAGCTTTCTCATCAATTCAATCCTCCACTACTCGATGAAAAAGGAGACTGCAAACGACCCAATAAACAGCCGTGAAACCAAAGAGCAACATCATCCAGCCGTATAATTGTACCATAGGATCGCCCTGAATAACCAAGGAGGTTGCCTTAACCGCCGCTAATAAGACCGGAATGATAATAGGGAAAAGTAAAAGTGGTAAGAGAACATCCCTAGCTCTCGCCTGAACGGTAATAGCAGAATACAGCGTTCCAGGTGCACTGATGCCTAAGCAGCCTAGCACGAAAATCAATAAGAGAATCTCCACACCCAACCTAAGTTCTACCCCATAGATGGCCATCCCCACAGGAACCAAAACCAAGGAAAGCGCAATCAAAAAGAGAGAATTGACCGCAGCCTTCCCTAAGAATACGGAAAGCGGCCAGACAGGTAAGAGGCGCAATCCCTCTAGAGCATCGTTTTCCGTTTCAAGGCGCATCGATTCAGACAGACTCATAATGCTCGACAAAAAGACCGCCAACCATAAAAAACCAGGAGCTGTCTGTACCAAAAGTTTGTGACTAGGCCCCATCGCAAACGAAAATAAAAGAAGTGTCAAAACAGCAAAAAAGATGGTCGCATTGATTCTGGCCCGACCTCTCCACTCCAAAAGCAGATCTTTTTTAAAAATGCCCCAAGCAGTTTTCAATATCCCCGGCCGAGAGTCTCTTAGTGAAACCGAAGCTATTTGCCCTTCGCGATTGGATACCGATGACATCACATTCCCTTTCGAGCAATCACCGTGGGGGGCAATGCGATTTCCCCACCTCGAAGAGTCATTTCAAAGTCGCAAAGACTTCGCCCCAGTGCATGCTGATGAGTTGCCAACAATAAGGTTACCCCCTCTTGGTTCAGCTCTCGGATGACTCCCTCCATTAACTCAACCCCCCGAACATCAAGCTGACCAAAGGGTTCATCCAAAAGCACCAATCGAGGAGCGCGCAGCAACAATCGACCAATCATCAAGCGTCGCTTCATCCCGGCAGAGAAAGTACGCACCATTTGCTGGCCATACTTGGCCAATCCAACTCGCTCCAAAACAGGAATTAAGCTCTCCCTAGCCGTCGAAAGCC
>CAXGXL010000230.1:0-6186 GCA_964013555.1 uncultured bacterium | reverse complement strand
CCGGGAGCCATGTGTACGACACGGATGCAAACGGGGGTCGGACGACCGACGTTTTCTTCCGTTAGGGCTTGTGCCCTTGAGGCAGCTCGCTATGGGAAGTACGTGTGGGCCGATGGAGCAGTGCGCTACCCGAGAGATGTTTCTCTTTATGTGGCAGCCGGTGCGGCTAGGGTGATGGTTGGAACCACCCTAGCTGGGACTTACGAGAGTCCTGGTGATATTCTAGAGGACAAAGAGGGGTTCTTGTACAAAGAAAATTACGGCATGGCGAGTGCCCGTGCTGTGAAGTACCGAAGCGCTGAGCTAGAACCGTTTGAACAGGCAAAAAAAGCTTTTTTTCGCGAGGGAATTTCGAGTTCACGCATTTACCTTCGGGAGGGACAAGAAAGCGTGGGAGCCGTATTAGTTGATATGATAACAGGTCTCCAGTCTGCGTTTACTTACGTAGGGGCCCGTTCTTGGGCTGAATTTGCCGAGGCGGTTGTGGTGGGGGTTCAAACGTCTTCCGGCTTTGGCGAGGGAAAGCCCCACGGGAGGGTTCGTCGATAGGAGTGTGCAAGATCTTCTGGGTTTCCGTGGAATTTCGCCTTGTGCTTGACAGCTCAAGATCTGGAGAGTAAGCCCGGCCGCTCTGGCTTTGAGGAGCTCACAAAAGCCATTGACTCTTTATAGGTTTTTCCACGAGCGACATGGTCATTTCGCTCATTGTAACTTCTTGTCGTTTCGCTCAAAGAACAACAAGCAATTTTGAAGAAAGGAAAATAGCGTGGAAACCATCGGTAGACATCTTATTGCGGAATATTATGGGTGCGATTTCAACGCCATTAATAACGTTGAATACGTTAGAAACCATATGTGCGAAGCAGCTATCAAGATAGGTGCGACTGTCCTTGGTGAAAAATTTCATCAATTTTCTCCCCAAGGGGTGAGCGGAACCGTCGTAATCGCTGAATCCCATTTATCGATTCATACGTGGCCTGAAAAGGGTTATGTGGCTGTAGACATATTCACGTGTGGTGGCTTGGAGCCCAATATTGGTTTTGAGTACCTGGGTGAGGTACTCAAAGCAAAAACGGGTCGGGTTCAAGAGATTTTGCGAGGTCTTCCTGAAGATATTGACAATCAAGTCATCGGACCTGACGAGATTCAAATCATAACCAAGATGACAAGCGAAATAGAGCTTTCTAGAGCTGAAGAAGCTGCTTAGGTCAATTTAAGTTACGAGTTCATCAGAGGAGTTTTATGATGGCGAACACGATGGATTTGCCGGCGGGATTTGTGGCCGGAGGAAACGCTGCCCACGGATTTGTTGAGGGAGATTGGTTTTACGAAGAAGGAAATCAGGCTACCCGGTTGGGCATTAAGCTCAAGGAAAAGCTGCATGAGGAGCAGTCTGAGTATCAAAAATTGACCGTTTTTGATACGGAGTTTTTTGGCAAGATCCTCACTCTTGATGACGTTATGATGCTCACTGAGCGTGACGAATTTGTCTATCACGAGATGCTTATTCACATTCCACTACTGAGTATTGAGAACCCCAAAACTGTTTTGATTATTGGAGGGGGTGATGCGGGGTGTTTGCGAGAAGCACTTAAGTACCCCAGTGTCGAAAAAGTGGTGCAATGCGATATTGACGAAAGAGTCACTCGGGTTTCTGAAGAGTATTTTTCCTGGGTGAAGTCGGCCATCGGAGATCCTAGAGCGGAAGTGATTTTTGAGGATGGGGTGAAGTATATCGAAGAGCACAAGAATGCGTTTGACTTAATTGTTGTCGATAGCACCGATCCAGTAGGCTGCGCCGTTGGACTTTTTTTGCGGGATTTTTACGGTAAAGTTTCCGAGGCCTTAAAGCCTGGGGGGGTGATGGTTGCTCAAACGGAGTCTCCTCACTGGGAGCCCAAAATGACTGGAGCTATTTATTCTGAGATTCGTCAGGTTTTTGATTTTGTAAGACCGTACCTGGGTACCATTCCAACTTATCCTAGTGGATGTTGGAGTTGGGCCTACGCTAGCCGGACTCGCCAACCTACCGACTTTTTTAATCGGGAGTTGGCTAGTGAAATTGAGACAACGACTCGGTACTACAACTCAGATCTCCAAACCGCATCATTTGCACTCCCTAATTTTGTGAAGCGGGCAATCGACGGTTGAGCTCAATGAGCTTACCTTTTGGGGTGGAGCCTAATTTCTGGGATTAGTAGCGCGGTACGGTGGCGTCGATTTCTTGAGACCAAGCATCAATTCCACCAACAACATTGTATACGTTGCGAAAACCCACTTCTCTAAATTGCTCAGCAGCTTGCTGGCTGCGGCCGCCGTGGTGGCAGTGAAATACGAGCATATCTTCTTTGTTTGATCGTGCTAGGTCTTGGGCTACTTCTTGGGTCAAGTGAATAGAGCCCTCGATATTCGCTGTGGAGCGTTCATCTGGGGTGCGCACGTCGACTAATTTGAACTGGCTACCTGAATCCATTAATTCTTTGAGTTTCGCTACCGACATTTGTTGAACGGGGGGGGGGGAATTGGGGTTGTCGATTTTAAATCCGGAGCCTTGGGGACCGTCAACAAAGTCAATTGTCATTCCTTCAGCGCGTTTGATGGTAGGAATGTCGATATAGAGCGCGATGCCATTAGAACTGGTTACGAGTTTTGCTGATGTTGGCTCGCCGAGTTCTAGGGCAACTTGAAACTTATTATTGATACTCAGGTGCAATACCTGACCGTCGTTGTCCGTAAGGGTAGTCTTGAGGGCATTGGCTGCAGAATCAGTGATGGTAACGTTGGGAGCGGTAAGCGCGGTGATATCAAATTTCAACTTCTTTTGAAGTTCTCCTGAAGCATTCATGTCCTTGATGATATCACAGCCGCCAACGAACTCTCCGTCAATATAGAGTTGGGGAATCGTGGGCCAATTGGAAAACGTTTTGATTCCTTCACGCATAGCAGGATCTGCTAATACATTGACGGTTTCGTAGTCGGAAATGAGTTGGTCCAATATTTGGACAACCGTAGCTGAAAAACCACATTGCGGTTGGTTGGGAGTGCCCTTCATAAAAAGAACGACGGAGTTGTTGTTGATGGTATTGGAAATCTGCTCTCGGGTGGATTCTTCTGTACTCATTGTTTCTTCCTGGCTACACGCGCCTGTGTGCTATTTGAATTGTTCTTAACCTATTTTCTTAGGCTTGTTAACCACCTCGGGTGTGCATTTCAAGGTGAGGGTTGTTTTGGAGAATAGGTAGCGGAACCGAGGGGCCTCTGTGGGGCATGTGGAGGCGGTCGTCGGCCCCAGAGTCCGTGCGGGTGCCCCAGAGTTGGCGAAGAGTTTGTCGTATTTGAGTCTCCGTTTGGTGGTTACGTAGCGGGGTTCGAATATCAAAGCCGTTTTTTGCATAGAGGCATGTCACTAAATTTCCGTCGGCAGTAAGCCGAATTCGGTCACATGTTCCACAAAAGGGCGCGGTCGTTGAAGCGATGATCCCAAAGGTCGTTCCATTGTCGAGCATGTACGCTCGAGCTGGGCTGGCTTTGTGTGTACGCACGGGAAGCACCGGTCCAAACTCACGCTCGATTTTCTTAAGTATTTCTTCTTGTGGGATAACTTTGGATTCGTCCCACATAGTGGCACCGCCAACGTCCATGTATTCTATGAATCGAGGGATCAGGTCATGTTCTTGGGCAAATCGCAATAGGGGGACTATTTCATGGTCATTGACTCCGCGGATGAGAACGGTGTTGACCTTGATGGCGCTAAAGCCGGCCTCTTTTGCGGCAATAAGTCCTTCAAGGGTCGTTTTAAGCTGTGCCCGACGAGTAAGAGTCTCAAAGGTGTGTGGGTCGAGGGTGTCGAGGCTCAAGGTAATTCGATGCAGCCCAGAAGCTCTGAGCTCTTGGGCAAATTCTGAGAGTAGGGTGCCATTGGTGGTTAAAGCCAGATCTTCGAGTCCAGGCTTTTGAGAGAGCAGTTTGATCAAATCAGGAAGGTCTTTGCGTAAGAGAGGCTCACCCCCTGTGAGCCGAATTCGTTTGACTCCTAGGTGGATAAAAGTGTCCGCAAGGCGGCTCAATTCTTCAAAGGTTAGGATGTCTTGGCGCTCTAACCAGGTGTAGGTCTCTTCTGGCATGCAGTAGTCGCAGCGCAGATTACATCTATCTGTAACGGAAATTCGAAGTGACTCGAGGGGGCGTTTTTTGGTATCCGTAACGGTAGTCATAATGAGAACAAAAAGAGCATGAAGCCAACGATAGGTTGGCGAGCCGGTGCGTTTTAGGCATTGATGTAGATTGGCTCACGCTTGGGTCGGCCTTTGAGCCAACTGCGGCGCAGCCATCCGCGTTCTTTCATGGCGAGCTCTTGGACACTCATTAGGCCTTGGGTGAGTGCCTCTGGTCGTGGGGGACATCCTGGGACGTAGCAATCGACGGGGATAATCTTGTCTACTCCTTTGACGACGGAATAGCTCAACTGGAAAAGTCCCCCACAGTTGGCACAGGAGCCCATTGAAATGACGTATTTGGGATCTGGCATTTGATCGTATAGGAGTTTGCATCGCTCAGCCATTTTGTAGGTGAGGGTTCCAGCAACAATCATTAAGTCCGCTTGACGTGGGGTAGCGCGGGGTACTGCACCGAACCGATCGATATCGGCTCGTGGCCCCCCGGTTTGCATGAGTTCGATTCCGCAACATGCCAAACCAAAAAGTAAATAAAAGAAGGAACTTTTTCGGCACCAATTGATGGCGAAATCAACCATCTTATCGAGGCTTGTAAGAGTTACGCTATCACTTGGGTCACTTCCGTATTTGCCCGCCATTGGAATCTAACTCCTTAATTTTGCAATTACTTCTAGGTTAATTGTATCTGAACTTTGCTCGTTGACAAGTGCATGTCATAATAGTACTGCTTTAGTCCCATTAACAAATCGCTGGTAATGGTCTAGGAGACTTCATGATTACCCTTACTTCACGAGCCGTTCAAAAGGCTATTACACTAGCCAAGAAGGAAGGTAAACCCCCAGTTCTGAGGGTCGGTGTTAAGGGTGGGGGCTGCTCAGGTTTGAGCTATGTCCTTGATTTTGTAGATGATGTTCGAGAATTGGATACGGTGAGTGAACTCGAGGGCTTGACGGTTATTTGCGATCCCAAAAGCCTTGAATTCGTGAAAGAATTGGTTCTTGATTTTGAGACCAACCTGCTTAAGAGCGGGTGGAAATTTACTAATCCCAAAGCCACCAAAAGCTGTAGCTGTGGTGAGTCTTTTTCCCTTTAGGTTGCCGACATGATTCGACTTTCGAAAATGACGGATTATGCGATTGTCTTGATGGGATACATGTCCAGGTATCCTATCGGTCAAATCTCTACGTCTCGTGGCTTGTCGGAAGAATCTAAGTTGCCACTGCCAACGGTTAGCAAAATTCTCAAAAGACTCTCTCGATCGGGCTTGCTAGTTTCGCACCGGGGAAATAAAGGCGGCTACACGCTGGTGCGAAAGCCCGATGAGATATCGGTAGCAGCCATTATCAGTTCAATGGAGGGTGGACTCGCATTGACTGAATGTGCTTCGGAAGTGTCGGCGGTTTGTGAACTTGAAGAGAGTTGCCCAGTGAGAGGCAATTGGAAACGAATTAACGACGTGGTTTTTGGAGCGCTTTCTGGATTGACGATTGAGGAAATGGCAACCCCCGTTCCTCAGTCCTATCAAGAGATTGACCAGCCAACGCTGTTGACACTGGTGGAGAGGTAGTTGTTGTATGACTGCAAGCACTGAAACCCTCGAGAAAGGGCTCAATCAAGAGTACAAATACGGTTTTGTTACCGATATTGAAGCCGAGTCTCTTCCCCCTGGCCTCAACGAAGATGTCGTTCGAGCGATCTCGGCTAAGAAGAACGAGCCTCAGTGGTTATTAGATTGGCGTTTGAAAGCATATCGCCGATGGCTGACTATGGTCGAGCCCAAATGGCCCAAGGTTGAGTACCCGAAGATTGATTTTCAAGATATTTCTTATTTCTCGGCGCCGAAATCGAAAGATGATGCACCCAAGAGTTTGGACGAGGTTGATCCTGAGTTACTCGAAACATATGAGAAATTAGGCATTCCTCTGCATGAGCGGGCTATTTTAGCAGGGGTCGCGGTAGATGCTGTTTTTGATAGCGTTTCGGTGGCGACTACTTTTAAGTCTAAGTTGGC
>CAXGXL010000229.1:0-6212 GCA_964013555.1 uncultured bacterium | reverse complement strand
TGACATAGGGACGGCAAACTACCCTATTCTTGAACAGAAAGCGACCTAATGATCATCGTGGCCTTCGCCGCTGCTAACTTCTACCACCAGCTGTACAGTTTCGCTGCTGGAGGTAACCTCCACGACATGCTCCCCAACCTCTAATTCAAAGGTATCCACGCGGCCAACCTCAGAACATTCGCTCACCGATGCCGTCGCTTCAGCACTTGCACCGCCAACCTTTAAAACGGCGTCATTATTCACGAAAAAGAGGTAATCCCCTGCGGCTTCAGCCTCGTACTTCACAAAGCCAACAAAGCTATCTCCGCTTGCCACCAACGTCAGATCAACCCGTTTGTGCTCCCAAGCTTCGTGAGTTGTGTCTGTCGCTCCTGCTGCATCAGCGCCAGCACTAAGAGCCGTCGCTGGGCCATCTTTCATGTGCTCGCAGGCTTCTTCGTTCGGGCTATGCTCGCCGTGATGGTCGTGATCGTGGTCATCGCCACAGCCAATAGCCGTCGAAATCATAAACGCAGCAGATAAAGTCAATAAGTATTTAACCATTTTAATGTACCTCTTCTAATTAATGGTAGTGGTTTCAATTTCAAGCACCGCATTGTGCTTTAACGCTCGTACTAATTGTTCAGATAAAGCAATTACTTGTACTTCTCCATCGATTACAAAATCCGAAAACTCGACCGCGTCCCAAATAGCGGCCCTCAATTGCAACTCAACCGAAAGTCGAAGAACTTGCTGGGCATCGCTTCCCAATGAAGTTGGGTAGAACTTCTCCAATTCAACGGGAGCTGCCATTTGAACTTCTACATCGACCCCATCGGCAGGAAGCTTGTCCTCGTGATAGACTCGCATTTTGAGACGCAACATCGAGACATTGACCACTACCGAGCGCAAATTGTCGGGGCCAATCTCGCATACCCGCCGCCCATCGTCACAAGAACCTAAGGTTAAAGCCGTGATTGTCGCCTCTTTTGTGGTATCCAAAAAGACCGGTTGACTAACCATTTGAGTGATCAACTTCGAGGTTCCGGAGGCTGCTCCCATCTCCAACAAAATGTCTTCGTAATCAATAAGCTCATCGGCTTCGTTGTGACAATGGCCATTGTGGCAAAGGGAATATCCCGGGGGCGGATTGCTAGGATCAAAAGCACCATCGACCTCTTCGGCTACGCTTTCAAAAGCGATGCTCTGAACCCCAACCTCCACCGTATCGAATGCAACGAAGTAACTCTTCGACGTTTTAAAGCTACCGTCGTTTTGCAGCCGCCCCTCTTGGCTCCAATGAACCTTGGCATCTGCCGCAACCCGAGTCCATCCTTTACCGTCACCCAGCCCACACCCAGACAGAGGCCACACCCCCATCAGTCCAGAAAGCACCAAAAAAGACAACAACCATTTCATGAGTTCTCTCCACTGATGGCCTGGTAAATGCGAGTCATCATATCCCGCACGTGTTCGAGGTATGTCTCGCCTTCTTGCGTACCGCCTACAACTTGCACCATCTTGGCCTGAGCCAGCTTAGCCACAGTAGCGCTGGTCCGTGAGGGGTAATGAGCCTCTTGGACAATCACCCCAATCTTCTCGCGTTTCATTAAAGCGAGGACTTTTGCCACATGAGCCGGCGTCGGGGCGACACCCGGTTTCGGTTCTAAATACGCTTTGACCTCAAGACCCAACGTTTCAAAGAGATAGCCAAAGGACTTATGGTAGGCCACCACCTGCCGCTGACTCACAGAGAGATTCGCAAACAAGCTCCGTGCCTGGTCGAGAAGTTCTTTGAACTGCGCCTGGGTTCGAGCAAGGTTGTCTTGATACGTTCTCTTATTCACCGGGTCCAATTGAATAAGCCGCTGCGCAATAATAGGAAGAAGCTCCATCATCCGACTTGGGTCATGGTGAAAATGCGGGTTTCCACCGGCGTGAATATCCCCCATAGATCGGTCGACAGCACCGCGAGGCACGTCGATCAATCGATTGACAAAACGAGCAACTTCGAGACTCCCCGCCTGACCCGGTTGAATTTCTGAATTGCGGGATTGGATAATCAAATTCGGAAGCCAGCCGATTTCCAACTCAAGGCCATTGAAAATCAATAAATCTGCTCGATTAAGGGCTACAATAAAGCTGGGCTTGGCGTCTACGTAGTGCGGATCTTCTAAGGGAGAAGAGAGTACGCGAACATTGACGTGTTCACCACCTATGGCACGAACGATCGCCCCGTAATCAGGCAGGGTTGAGACAACCTCAACTTTTGCCCATCCCGTCGCCGCGCTGAATAAGACCCCAACTACCGCGAGGAATCGTAATACTGAACTCATCGTGCACCTACTCAATAATTGTGGGCGCTATGAGCGCCGACCAAAACTTCTAACCCCAACATCGCCGACCAAATCGATTCGTCGCGCCAGGAGGGATTGTCATTTGCAACCTGCAAACGCAATCTCGAAAAATGACTCGGGTACCAAGTTACTTGGGCAGTATTCCGCATGCGATCTGATATCCAATCAGCGTCGGTAGGGTCGGAATCAACCCCATCGACCCACTCCCACCGAAGACCAGTTTCCCACTCGGGACTCCAAGTCACCCGGGCCTCCACATAAAGTCCTGCATCGTGCAAAACTGAGTCGGGAACCTGCCTATGCCGGTCCATCCATTCCACTTGAAGGTGAAAAGCGCGGCGCAAAGGTGAATTAAGCGGACGATACCGAATCATCAAATCGCCCCCCATAATTAAGCTGTGATTATTGAGTCCCGTTTTGTTCTCGCCGAAGAGCCCCGAGGCCCCTACGAGAATCGACCAATTAGGAGTTAGTTCCCAAAATTGCTCAAGTCGTGCCAAGTAAATAAAATCTTCGATGCCGTTAATGGGCTCATTCGTAGAACCGACAAAGCTACGAGAGCAACATTCACCAGCTGACTGAGAAACACTCACAGTCAATTTCGTAAACCACTCTAGGGGCACAAGCCATGAAGCCTCAACCCCAAGACCTCGTCCTCCCTCGCCGCCCATGAACTTTCCAAGTATCAGCGGCTGGTCTAAAAAATGCCACGCATGAGGATGAGTGGGGTTAGCTCTACCAAAGCTCAACAAAGCCAAGCCCGCTTTTAACTGCAGAGAAGCAGGCAAAGAGAGGGTTCGGGCATAAGCTTCCTCAATCTCCACGCCAAATTGGGAAAACACAATATTGGTCTGAAAATCAAAATACGGATCCACCCTACTTTCAGCATGCAATTCGAGCTGCTGAAAGTTTAACCCGGTTTGACTTGGATCATGAGCGCCAACCTGCATTGGCTCTGAATCACTAAACCAGGCGCCGGCGACATCCAAAATCATAGAGATGCTCGGATTCATGCTCGAGGGCCCAATAGCGGCACTCGGAGACGCTGTGACAACAGGTTCTTTACTAGCTAAATCACCCGTCAGCGCTTCTTCAAGCAAACGGCGCTCTTCTTCGCTAACAACAGAATCGGTGTCTTGAGCCTTCGCACTTCCCGTTAGGAGCGACCCCACCAAGAAAAGTGAAGCAGAGTACTGTAAGAGTCTTCGATACATCGTTTTGCATTCCTAACCTAGTGGACGAACGGCTATCTAAGTAGCTTCAATGCGCTTGGCAATAAGGCGTGCGTCTTTTCGATACTCCAAGAGATGAGCGACGTACATAAAGAGCTATTCAATTAACGAAATGTTGAATCATGGGTGCTAGGCCCCCCTCATTTATCTCAATTGGGCCACAATCTTCGATACAATCGCCGTTCCTGCCCATAAAACCGCCCCCACCATGGCCTGAGAGGGACCGACGGGAAAATCGTAAACAAATGCAAAGAGGTACCCTAAGAACCCACAAGCACCGCCAATCGCCGCTGCCATACCCATGGCCCGAGGAATATTGGATGCGAGCAAAACCGCTCCCATTGCCGGAAACACAGAAAATGCAAACGCCGGTAATGCACCCAAGACTCGGGTACAAAGTGAAACCGACAAAGCAATCGTTACCATCAAAACAAGCTTTAAGACGTTAACGGGCATCAAACGAACCATAGCTGTATCTTGATCGTAGGTAACTTCCACAAAGCCCCGCCACCACCACAAGTGCAGGCCCAAAACACAAATCCCAAACACCACGACCAAGCGAAAATCCTCGGGAAGAACAGCCACCGAGCTCCCAAATAAGAGAGTTTGAACGTCGTGCAATTCTTGCACGATCTTGGAGCCAACCATCAAGGTCCCCGCTGACCCAACCAAGAAAATAAGCCCCAACATACTATCGCGACGAGCTCGCTCTCTTTCTTGGTTGTTCCAAATGAGAAAAAGGCAAGCTAGGCTGAGCACGCTGGCCCCTAATGAAGGCGACGCCAAAAGCGCTCCCGCCCCCAGATAAATTTGCGCCGCAAACGCAAGGGTAACTCCAAAACCGGCCACTTGGGACAACGCTGCGGTCAAAAAAACCATTCTGCCCAAAACGATATAAACGCCCAATACGCCGAGCAATACTCCCGCGCATACGCCCGTTAGAACCGAGTCCTCAAAAAGTGGCCAGGCGGCCCAAAAAGCTTCCAAGCTAGTGGTCGCAGGCATGACATTCCTCTGGCTCAGCAAGAGGCCCAAAACGCTCTTCGACCACGACCCGCAGGAGTCGCCCAAAATGCTCGTGAACCTCATGATGAACGGCCACATCACGGATATCACCGTCAATAATAAGTTGATGCTCGCGGTCCAAAAGAAGTCCGTGGGTAGCCACGGATGCCATCCCCATTAAGTTATGGCTCACCAAAATCACCGAGAGGTTGCGTTCTTGCCGAAGTTCGTCCAGCAACGTTAGCATTTCTGTTTCGGTGGGGTTGTCCATCGCGCTGGTAGGCTCATCTAATACAAGTAAATTAGGGTTACTCACCAAAGCCCGAGCCATCAAAACCCGCTGCTTTTGTCCTTCGCTTAACTCCGCCAATTGCTGCCGCGCAATATCAAAGGTTCGGGTTTGCTCCATAGCGCGTTCAATAGACTCTTTTTCACGAGACACGAAAGTAGGGTTTAAAAAGGACCAGCCCCCAACCGCACCGCCGCGCACCACATCAATGGCGCGAGCTGGCATGCTCAAATCAAGGCTCATGCGCTGAGGAACATAACCAATACCCAGCCCCTCTTTTCGCTGCACAGCCCCCCCTATAGCGGGCAAGAGACCAAGCATTGTTTTGAGTAGAGTGGATTTGCCACAACCATTGGAACCAGCGATGCCCCACAATTCCCCTGGTTTCACATCGATAGAAACCGGCGGCAAAATTCCTTTGCCGAGGTATCCCACGTGAAGTTGATCTAGTTTCAAAAGGGGCTCTGGCATCTCTTGCTGTCCTGATTTTTTTGGGGGCTAATACCTTATGATATTTCGTCTACAAAGACGTGTGCTCGGAAAAGACACCCCAAATAACTCTACTCGAAATAAAAAAAAGCTCTCACCACCGAAGAAGTTCTCCCAATTCTTTCGATAATCCTCTTTAAGTTTAACGCTTTAAGGCCTCTTGGAACTCACACTTCATGACTTCATAAAGTACGTAACATTCAGATGTTCCACCGCAATAACCGTGTTGCCGCCGAAAAGAAGACTTCAGAACCCATGACCCGACTATCTCGAGCCAAACTCTCAAGAGGTGTCTCAATCCTTAGAGCAGATCACCATGTTCATATGACAAGATCTGAGTGGCACAGTGATAAAAGCCCAGCTGCCTCCAAACCTAGGATAACCAAGCCCTTTTCGAGTCTATTATTCTCCTGATGCAGTCCACTCTAAAAAAAGTGACATATTCTTGCGTGTTTTGCTCAATCGTATCTAATACGGGTCACTCTCAGGGAGGTAGCAAGTGACGGTCTTAGAGTTTGTTGGAGAAGTCCCGGGAACCACGCAAGAGGTCTTTCGATGGCATGAAAATCCCGGTGCGTTCGACCGCCTAACCCCGCCATGGGAATCCATCGAAGTCCTTCAAGCCGTAGACTCACTTCGAAATGGTTCGAAAGGCGTACTTCGTATGAAGGTAGGCCCCATTCCCATAACGTGGAAAACCGAACATACCGACTACACTCCGCCGAGTCTTTTTGTTGATAAACAGACCCAAGGCCCATTCAAGTCATGGACACACTATCATCACTTTGAACCTCTAAGTGATATGACAACTAAAATCCTCGATGAAATTCACTACGAAGCCCCCCTTAGTTTTCTAAGCAA
>CAXGXL010000228.1:0-6244 GCA_964013555.1 uncultured bacterium | reverse complement strand
AATGAGGTTTCCATCAAGCGGCGGTATTTTGTTGCTGGCAATTTTTGGCGCGGCTATCTGTGGTCTGGTCTACGAGCTTATTGCTGGGGCCCTCTCAAGTTATCTTATTGGCGACTCGGTCACACAGTTTTCTATGGTGATTGGGGTGTTTCTATCGGCCATGGGAGTGGGGTCGTTTCTTTCTCGCTTTTGCCGAAGCAATCTGCTGGGGTGGTTAGTTGGTATCGAGTTGGTGGTCGGAGCCCTTGGTGGTTTTACTGCTTTATTTGGATTTGTCGCCTTCGCTTATACGCCGTTTTATGTGCCTATTCTGCTAAGTTTGATGGCGATTGTTGGCATTTTGGTCGGTGCTGAAATTCCTTTAGTGATTAGAGTACTGCAAACCGATTCCTCCCTTCGAGTTAATTTGGCTAATGTTCTTGGGGTCGATTACCTCGGAGCTTTGATTGCTTCATTGCTTTTTCCCTTTGTGCTTTTACCATTTGTCGGGTTGATTCGTGGTGGCATTTTGATGGGATTAGTCAATGTGATGATTGGGCTGGTTCTCTTGAGGGTCTTTAAGAGGCAGATTCAGTTCAAGAAATGCCTCGGATGGGCAGGAGCAGCTATAGTTCTTGTTATGACGGGAGCGATGGTTTTGGCAGGGGAGCTCACCAAGTCCATTGAGACGTCGCTTTACCAAGATACCATTGTTTTTGCGAAAAACACCCGTTACCAGCGTGCAGTGATAACTCGGTGGAGAGACGATATTCGATTGTATCTCAACGGGCACCTTCAGTTTTCCAGTATTGATGAGTATCGCTACCACGAGGCATTGGTTCATCCTGCATTTAGTTTTCATCCGGCTCCTCAGCGTATCTTGATTCTAGGAGGGGGCGATGGCTTAGCGGCGCGAGAGATATTGCGCTACCCGAATGTGACGCAGGTGGATTTAGTCGATCTCGATGGTGCGATAACCTCTCTTTTTCGAGAAAATCCGATGTTGACCGCGTTGAATGAGGCGTCACTTCAGGATCAGAGGGTGACTATATACAACGACGATGCGATGAATTTCTTGGCCAGTTCATCGAATTTGTACGATATCATATTGATGGATCTTCCCGATCCTTCCACCACGAATATTGGGAAACTCTATTCTCGGTCTTTCTTCTCGCTGGTTGGGAGGCGGCTGGCGAGGGATGGAATACTCTGTACTCAGGCAACCAGTCCCTACCGCTCGAGAGAAGCTTTTTGGTCAATAGCCGCAACTGTCGATGCAGCTCGCTGGGGCTTCTCGGAAAATGAAGAGCGTTTCGTCACGAAACCATACCATGTGATGATCCCCACCTTTGGAATTTGGGGCTTTGTTTTGGCGTCTAGAACTGACTTGCCAACGGAGGATCTAGATATAAGGGTTTCGACGCGTTACGTTACAAGCGAGTTGGCTCGTTCTTTCTTTGTGTTTCCGCCGGATATGGGACGAATCGAAGTTCCCGTCAGCTCGTTGGACAACCCGTCAGTAGTGCGCCTCTACAGTGAGGGCTATCACCGCTACCTCGAGTAAGGGGCTGTTTATATTGGCTTCTTACTACCTTTGTTTTTTTAGGGATGAGGCGCAACTTTGGGTATAAAATCCCGATAATAGAAGCTCCCCTACTTTTAAATGTTCGAGGAGAATAGGAATGGAAACTACTAACGCAACCACTGCTCCCCAAAGTCCAGTGTTTGATGGCACTATTTCAACAACGAGTGTTAAAGCAGATCCAGCGCTTGGTAAAAAGTTGCAATGCGCGATTGCAAAGGCCTTTCGTAAAGAGCACCCGAGTGTTGACACCGTTGCTATTAAGCTTATTTCTTCTATAGAGGGAGTACCGGCTACTTCTGAACGCAATCTCTACAATAGCTTCAACTATGTAGAGTTTCGGGCTACGGGAGTTACACGCTCGGGAGAGCAAGTGGAATTTAATGGTGCCATTAGTGCCGATAGTGAAACGGTACTAGCTGACTAATTGAAAGACGATTTTTGGTTTTTTGATCCCCTGTTTGCTTTGAGCAATACAGGGGATTTTTTTTGGGGGGTGGACTCTTCTTGGGGAGCGGAACAAACTAGCTGACATTGAGGTGGATTATCGATTGTGGCCGACAACCCTCCATGGGATCCTTCGCCACCGTTGTTTGGGAACAAGCTAATCTAACTCGTTTAGGATAGAGTTCTTCATTGTGGAGAGGCTGATTGCCTTTTGCATGCAAATCGTAGAGTAAGTAATTCCTGTTTCGTGGAGTGTGTTGTCGAGTTATCCGATAACAAGAATGTTCTTTAGGAAGCTCTTCGAGTGACTTTTCGGCACTATCACTTACATATAACTTCGTGACTTAAGTCTTCGCTTCAGAAGTTCCCTACCAATTGAAGTAAGGCAGTTTCATCATCTTTGATAATTATTCTAGCTACCGGTTGAATTCCTTCCGCTTTTAGCTTGGTGCACAATAGCATTTCGACTCCCTCTGGAACCCTAATTGGGTCTTTATCACCTTATTGCTTTACTTATGTAAGTGTCCGATTTCTTGATTGTTTTCTTTTGCAGAGCCATACTCTTTAGACTATTGGTTGCAAGCGGGGCTGACAAAAATGCAAAGAAGTAAGCAAAAAAAAGTGACGCAAGCACTGGGTTTGCTCTTTAGCAAATTGAGAATTCCTATACCGAAAACACTGAATCAGGAGACGTTGAAAAGGATCTATTATCAACGGATCTTCGAGTGTCATCCTGATAGAGCCAAGTCAATCGGTATCGAGGAAGTTGAGCTAGCTAATCAGAGTGCGGCTCTAAATGATGCTTATATCTTCTTGAATCAAATTCTTGCCAAGGGAGACTTGGATACGACCAAATACAGGCTTGGGTGCTTGAGGAAGTCCGTTTCAAGCTCTGAGAAGCGGAGCATTGTGAAGCGCCCTATGTCGGTTTCATCGTTAAACTCTTGGCGTTCTACTTCGCCCAAAAGGCCTGAGGAGTCCATTTATACCGGTGTGATGCCTGCCTTTTGGGACGGGCCCCTGCCAGAGCGTGAACTTCGATTGGGTCGATTTCTCTATTATAAGGGGGCAATTTCGTGGCAATCGCTGGTTCAATCCCTAATATGGCAGGCAAGTCAAAGGCCGGCCCTTGGTCAAATTCTCGTGGGTTTGGGTTACATGAGCCAAGGAGTCCTTCGGGAGGTGGTTGTTGCCCGGAAGGAAGAAGAGTTATTGGGCCAGTGTGCCCTTCGATTGGGAGTTATCTCATTGAAGCAATTAGAGGCTGGACTCGTTCAACAGCAAAAGCATACGCGCCCGGTAGGTGCCTACTTCTTAAAGCGTGGGTTGTTGCGCCATGCTTCACTTAAACGTTATTTGCAACGACAGACGCTTCACAATCAACGTTATGCTACGCTAGATCAAAGCTTGGAGCAGGTCTCCGTAAGTCACCAACGAGGCGGCGTGACCAAAAGATAAATTCTATATTAAGTAGTTGCATCGGGAGACCGTCAATAATTTTTGAACCTTCCTCCCAGGATAGTGCGCTCTAATTGAAGCGCATAGGTTGCGGGTAGTTCGGTGGGAGGGGAGCAGAGGCTATCGACCTCTCTGAAGCTTTTTTCGGTTGGTAGTTTTAGTTTCGATAGTGTAGTAGAATCTCAAAAGAAGAGTTTGAGCGGTAGCTTGGCTCTCGTCTACTCGCCCATGTATCGGACAATCATGCCTGCACTTTCTTTACTTCAATTCGACAATAGCTTCTTAAGGGAAATTCCGACCGATATAGAGGTAAGGAATTTTCGAAGAGAGGTCATGAATGCTTGTCACTCTAGAGTTGAGCCAACGGCCGTTTCTTCGCCCTCCCTTGTAGCATATTCCCGCGAGGTTGTGGATTTGCTCGAGCTTTCTGAGGAGGAGTGTATGAGCGATGACTTTGCGGCTGTTTTTTCGGGAAGTGCTCTGGTTGAGGGAATGGACCCATTTGCGAGTTGCTACGGTGGACACCAATTTGGGAATTGGGCGGGACAGCTAGGGGATGGCAGGGCGATTTCGCTTGGTGAAGTCCTTAATTCAAGAGGTGAGCGCTGGGAGTTGCAACTCAAAGGTGCAGGGCCCACACCTTATTCTCGTCGCGGGGATGGGCGCGCAGTAATGCGTTCCTCTGTGCGTGAGTTTTTATGCAGCGAGGCGATGTTTCATCTTGGTGTCCCAACCACTCGTGCGCTCTCTCTTATCCATTCCGGCGAGCCTGTCGTACGAGATCTACTCTATGATGGTAATCCGCGCCCGGAACCTGGAGCTATCGTATGTAGAGTCGCGCCCACATTCATTCGGTTTGGTCATTTCGAGATAATATCGTCTCGCGGTGAAGTTGAACTACTGCAGCGACTTGTTGATTATACTATTTTTTACCATTTTCCTCATTTGGGAAACCCCTCGAAGCAAACTTATTTGCGTTGGCTATCCGAGGTCAGTGAACGAACTGCTGCTATGATTGTAGATTGGATGCGAGTAGGTTTTGTTCATGGAGTTATGAATACTGACAATATGTCAATCTTAGGTCAAACCATTGATTATGGTCCTTATGGCTGGTTAGATAACTACGATGAAAACTGGACTCCAAATACGACGGATTCTGCCGGGAGGCGGTACCGATATGGGAATCAGCCGCGCATAGCGTTTTGGAATCTAACTCAGTTGGCAAACGCCCTTTATCCTCTCATTGGAGAAGTTAAGCCCCTTGAGGAGAGTATAAGCGTTTTTCGGGATGCTCTAAATTCTCGGCACTTGAAAATGATGCGGGATAAATTGGGCCTAGATGAATCATGCGATCCGGTTGCAGGTAGCGAAGCCGAAAAGAGCGCCGATGTAACTTTGATTAACGAATTGATTCGAGTTCTTCAGCTTAAGGAAACGGACATGACCATTTTCTTTAGAAGGCTCGCTGACTGGCAGGTTCGATTCTCTGGCTCTTTAGGTTCTGTGAGTCCAGTGGCGCTCTTAGAGCCTCTAAAAGGTGCGTTTTATGACTTTGATTCACTTTCCGATGTAGAGCGCGATAAATTAAACACCTGGCTGAGGAGTTACCACAAGCGTTTTGAACTCGAGGCAAAGCCCGCACAGACACGTCGAGTTGAAATGAATAAAGTCAATCCGAAGTACGTGCTTCGAAACTATATTGCTCAACTTGCTATTGAGAAAGCCGAAAAGGGCGACGGGGCCTTGGTTCGAGAGCTCTTGGAGGTTTTTCGTAAACCCTACGATGAGCAGCCTCAATACGAAAAGTACGCTAAGAAGCGGCCCGATTGGGCTCGCAATAGACCCGGTTGCTCTATGTTGTCTTGCAGTTCCTAGGGGTGGGGTTGGGCGGCGAGTTGTGATAAACGAAGATTATGGCTGAGTCATCGTTTAAGCGTCAAGTGGGGTCCTGGTTCTGCCTTCCGAACCCCATCGAGAATCCACGTTACCGAGTGTTTTGTATTCCCTATGCTGGAGGTAATGCCCAAGCTTTCCATAAATGGGGGACTCAATTTCCCAGAGATGAAATCTTTTCGTTGCAGTTGCCGGGAAGGGCCTTTCGAATTCGTGAACCATGTATTCGAGATTGTTCCGAATTGGTATTTCAAATCCTCGAAGAGATGGCGCCTTATTTGGATATTCCATTCGTTTTGTACGGCCATAGCATGGGCGGCTTATTGGCATTTGAACTCGCACGTGGGTTGCGTCGCATGGGCGGACCGACTCCTAGTGGTCTATTTGTATCCGGAAGACGAGCACCTCAAACAACCGGGGATAATCTCGTTCCATTCGATTCTCCTGACGATGACTTTTGGAATGCCGTTGGTACATTGTATGGAACTCCGAAAGCTCTTCTGGAAAGCGCCGACTTGAAGAAAATGTTGTTGCCTACGTTTCGAGCCGATTTTGAACTACTTTCCAAATGGTCGTATAAAGCCGAAGAGCCTTTGAGTATTCCAATTTGGGCTATTGGCGGTACCCATGATCCGGGAATTCCGCCTGAAGCGATTGTGGCTTGGAAAGAGCAAACGACCTCAAGGTTCGAGTATCGGATGATAGAGGGCGGACACATGTTCTTGCAGCAAAAAGAAGCAGAGCTGCTCGACTGCATTCGCCAAGCGTTGGATTTGTTTTAGGTGTTGTATCCACAAAAGGCAAAAGCCCGAGCAAGATAGTCTCGCTCGGGCTTTTGGTAGCAATATTAACTCTAGGTTTATCCAATCTTACGGATAATCGCCA